>DASYTX010000168.1:0-2695 GCA_036001865.1 Terriglobales bacterium | reverse complement strand
AGAGGAAGACGAGTTGCTGAAGTTTGGCCGAATGGCCGGGCCCAGCGAGGCCGGCATCCTCATGGTGCAGGTCAGGAACGATGTTGCCGAGAAGTGGCTGCAGGCTGCGGGCAAATCCCTGCGCGCGGTGCAGCAGGAGATCGACAGCAAGGGGCAGCCGCAATCATTCTCGCTGGGCGAGGCCATGAGGCTGCACATCAGCGTAGCCAGCGAGCGCACCCACGCACAGGTGAATAATGTTCTCGGCTATCTGCCCGGGCAGACTGACGAATACCTGATCATCGGCGCGCACTACGATCATTTGGGGCGCGGCGGCGAGAGTTCGCTGGCACCGTCGCAGATCGGCACCATCCACCCCGGTGCCGACGACAACGCTTCCGGGACGGCCGCCCTGCTGGAGCTGGCCCGAGAGTTTTCCAGCCGCCGGCAGCGCCCCAAGCGGGGCGTGCTGTTCGCCGCGTTCTCGGGCGAGGAGATCGGGCTGCTAGGCTCCTCCTACTGGGTAAGCCATCCCACGCGCCCGCTGGAGAAGGCCATCGCCATGGTCAATATGGACATGGTCGGTCGCATCAAGGATTCCAAGGTATATGTCGGTGGTGTTGGAACGGGCTCAACTTTCAAGACGCTGGTGGACAAGGCCGGGGCGGGGCGCAACTTCAAGATCGAGGCATTCCCGGGCGGTTACGCCGCCAGCGACCACACTTCGTTTCTCGCAAAAAATGTCCCGGTGCTGTTTTTCTTCTCCGGACTTCACTCTGACTATCACAAGCCCTCCGACACGTGGGACAAGATCAATGCCGAATCGGCCATGCAGTTACTGGACTTGATCGGCGAGGTGACCGACAACCTGGTTGCCGCCGGCCAGCGCCCAGAGTTCGTCAAGGTTGAAGCCGAGCGACCCAGCCGCGGCGGTGGCGGCGGCTACGGTCCTTATTTTGGTTCGGTACCAGACTTCGGTCAGACGGAAGGCGGGGTGAAGTTCGCCGACATCATTCCAGGGTCGCCGGCGGCCAAGGCTGGTCTGAAGCCGGGCGACATTCTCGTCCAGTTCAATGACAAGTCTATCGGCAATCTCTACGATTTCACCGACGCGTTGCGGCGCAGCAAGGTCGGCGACTTGGTTGAGGTCAAGTGTGTGCGTGACGGCAAGACGATTTCCGCCCGGGTGACCTTGGAACAGCGCCGCTGATCTGCGTGGCCCAGCGAAAAATTGCGGAAGGAAGAAGCACGGCTGCCAAGCCGCGTGGAGCCGGTCAGTTCTGCTCGGGCTCGCCGCTGGTCAAATACTGGAAGAGTTCAGGATTGTCCTGGAGCACGTCGAGCAGCTTCGGGGCCAGCTTGTAGATGAACTTGTGATACGTGGTTTCGCGTTCGCTCAGCTCGGTGCCCAGTATGCCGTGCTGAATCTCGTGCAGCAGAGTTGTCTGCTCCTGCTTGAGTGAGCGCCCGGCCTCGAGGTAGATACGGTATTGGGTATCGCACCAGCCGCGGTCCAGTGCCGTCTTGTCACAGGTCTTGCCTGAAAGGCCAGAGACCGCTCCCGCTGGCGGCACCTTGTCAACCACTTCTATGTTGTAGACGACTTTGCCGATCTTGATCTGCTGCGGGGGTACTGGGCGGCGGTGCTTCGGGTCGCAAGGAACAGAGTTGAAATTAGTGTCGATGCAGCCGCGGACGCGCAGCCCCTTGCCGTCGAGACTGTAGGGCGCTCCTCCCCGTGGCTGCTGGCCGTGACTGGAGATGGTCACGAGCAGGACCAGCAGCGCCGTCGAACCGTGTTGGCGCAATGAATTCATCACGGCCGTCGTTTGTTAAAAGGCGTCCTGAGGCGTTAACCCCAGGACGCCCAGGCAGCCCTCCCCCAGAACTGCCAACTTTCGAGTCCCACATTACGTGCGTTGCGCGAAAGCGTAAAGATAACCGCGGTAACGGCGCAAACTCACTAACGTCACGAAGCCCAGGCCCCGAGCGGCTGAGAGGCGCAATCCATCGCTCGCGCTGAAGCGAATCCTGGTGCGACCATGTCCGAAAATGGGAAGGCAAGGTTCGGCTTTGGAACTGACCGCCACCGAGGCTCGTTGTAGGTCATCAGCAATAGGCCAAACCCATACATCTCAAGGCACTTAAATTCTGCCGGCAGTCGCGCGGAGTGGACGGGCGACTGCTGCCAATCCACACACAAGTGAACCTCACATTTGGGCATGCCGGCGGCAGGCCTTGGCCTATAGGGGGCGTCGCCCGCTTCGCGTCTGAGCCGAACAAGAATTCACGCCGGAAGGCAAGCGCGGCTTCTACAGCAAAGTCACAGGGCGATTCTGGGGGAGGAACGGGAGGAGGAGAAGCGGCCTGGCCTGTCTGTACCTTGGGACCGCGAGACGAAAATCGAGGCGTGTGGACCGCCGAGACGGCCGCGTGGCTGCTGTGGCCCACCCTGGCCATTACCCTCCTCCTGGGGGCCGCTAGGGCCCAGTCGGGTAGGCCGACGGAATATCAGGTCAAAGCCGCCTTCCTCTACCATTTTGCTAAGTTCGTGGAGTGGCCTCCAGACGCCTTCCCGCGGCCCTCCGCTCCCTTGCATCTGTGCGTCTTCGGCGAGGATCCTTTTGGCGGGGAGCTGGAGCGGTTCGCCAATGAGAAAACCGTGGCGGGGCATCCGCTGCGAGTGCTGCAACCCAAGCGGATTGAGCAGGCCAAA
>DASYTX010000167.1:0-5563 GCA_036001865.1 Terriglobales bacterium | reverse complement strand
CGATTGAGACCAGCGGCGCGACGGTCGCCTGGTTGGACAGTGCTGCCCTCGAGACGCTCCAGCCGGTCACCGCCGCCGACGTCTTGCGCTTCTTGCCCGGGGCGGTCGAAGCCAGCGCCGGGCGGCGAGGCGGTTTGGGATCGCTGTTCGTGCGCGGCGGCGACTCGCGCTACAACAAGGTCATCGTGGACGGAGTGCCGATCAACGACCCCGGCGGCACCTTCGACTTCGGCGTCGTGCCCATGGCGCACGTGGAGCGTGTCGAGATGGTGCGCGGCGCAGAGAGTGTGCTCTATGGCTCCGACGCCATGACCAGCGTGGTCCAGTTGTGGAGCGCAACCGGCAGAACGCCCGTGCCGGAATTCCGCTTCGGCGCCGAGGGCGGCACCTTCGGCACCGCTCGCGGATACGCTTCCCTCGCTGGCGCCCGCGGCCTTTTTGATTACAACCTGTTCGCCGAGCAGGACCATACCGGCGGTCAGGGAGTCAACGACGAGTACGACAACGCCGCGCAGGGCGGCAACCTGGGCTTCGCGCTTTCCCAGCGCGCATCCCTGCGGCTGCGGGTGCGGCACTCTAACAACCACTCCGGGGTGCAGTCCTTCTGGAACTTCAATGGCCAGCCCCTGCTGCCTCCCGACTCCGACCAGTTTGCCCGGCAGCGCAACTTCCTGGCCAGCGCGGAACTGGCCCTGAGCACTCCGCGGCGCTGGCAGCACCGGTTGACGGCTTACGAGTACAACCACCGCCGGCTCAACCAAGACAACGACGACGATCGCGGCTGCGACCCGCAGGCATTCTTCTTCCTGGACTGTTTCTTCTCCGACCTGGCCAGGATCAATCGCGCCGGCTTCAACTACCAGGGCGAATACTCGCCGCGGCAGTGGGCGCGCTCTGTTTTCGGCTACGAGTTCGAGGTGGAGAACGGCTCCTTCGATGCGCAGTTCCTGACGCTCGACTTCGCCACATTTCAGCCATTTCTGGGCGAGACCCACACCCGGGGGTTGCGGCGCAATCATGGTGTCTACGCGCACCAGATACTTGAACTGGGCCGCCTGGTGGTGGTCGGCGGGCTCCGCTTCGTGCACAACGAAAGCTTCGGCAACCAGGTGGTGCCGCGGGTTTCCCTCGCGCTCACGGTGGCGCGCGGCGGAAGCACCTTTTCCGGGACGCGGCTGCGCTTCGCCTATGCTGAAGGCATCAAGGCGCCGCGCTTTGAGGAGTCCTTCGGCGCCAGTGGCACTTTCCCCACCAATCCCAATCCCGACCTCCAGTCAGAAGAAACCCGCGCCTTCGAAGCCGGATTTGAGCAGAGGTTCTTCGGCGGTCGGCACTCGCTCTCCGCGACGTACTTCAATAATCTCTTCCGCAACCAGATCGCCTTCCGCACCGACCCGGTCACCTTCCAGGGTCAATACGTGAACATCAACCGCAGCTTCGCCCATGGCGCGGAAGTCGAGTGGTTCAGCCGGCTGCTTTCCAATCTGACCCTGAATGCCGCCTACGTTCACACCTCAAGCCAGATCCTTGAGAACCCGCTCGCCTTCGGTCCGCCTTTCGCCCCCGGACAGCCGCTGTTGCGGAGACCCAAGCACTCGGGAGTTCTGCGGCTGCTGTATGCGGGAAGACGCTGGGGCGGCAGCCTGGCCGGTAGCTTCGTGGGCCGGCGGCTGGATTCGGATTTTCTCTTCGGCCTCGTTCCCCCGGTCGATCACACCGCCGGATACGCGCGGGTCGACCTGGGAGGATGGTTCGCTCTCAATCGCTACGCCACGGCGTACGTGAATATCGAGAATGTGCTCAACCGGCGCTACGAGGAGGTGGCTGGATATCCTGCGCTGAAGGCAAACTTCCGAGCCGGGATGCGTTTCCGGGTGGGAGGGGAATAGGCATTTAACCGGCCGAGTCCGCCGAGTTCGCCGAGGTTGGGGTGTAGCCCGGTCGCCCCCGACCGGGCCGGCTCCCTGCCACCGATTGAGAGGGCACGACTTCAGGCGTGCCGAAGACCTCGGCGACCCCTTCCCCTTTTGTCATCCCGAGCCGAGGGAGCCGAGCGGTGCGAGGGAGCGCGAGTCGAGGGATCTCGGGTCCCGCCTTGCAGTTGCCCTTGACACAATGTGATATACTAGCTACATTAAATTATTGCTCGTTGACAACATATCCAATGGTCCTAAGTCTTTGATATTCAAGGAGTATCTGGAAAATACCCAGCTAACTCCTTTGTTTTCTTAATGCGATGAAGGGGGTAGGCCTCGGCGTACTCGGCGGTTAGACCCGGGGTTCGTCCAGTTCCACCGCGTCCACCACGCCCACGATAGTCATATCGATGGGAGAGTTGGGCCGGCCGGCGGCGCTCATGGCAGCGTAGCCTTCCTGCACCACCAGCACGCGGTCGCCGATGCCAGCGTCCACCGCGTCCAGGGCCAGGACGGGTTCGCCGCGCTCGCTGTCGTCGGGGTTGACGGGCTGGACCAGCAACACCTTGCGGCCCTCGTGCGAGGCATGCTTCCGAGTGGCCACCACTTCGCCGACCACGCGGGCGATAATCATCGCTTCCTCCGCGGCTTGCGCACATCGCCTGGCGTGCGCTTGTTCAGTCGCGGCGGACTGGTTTCCGGATTGGCAGCACTGGAACGATGTCCCGCTGTAATGGCGTCCACGATGCCGACCACGCTGGCATCGCAGGGCACTTCGCCCGGGAAGGCCAGCGCGGCCTCGCGTCCGCGGCACCAGTAAACGGTCTCGCGGAAGCCGGCGCCGACCGCGTCGAGCGCTACGAAAGGTCTGCCGCGCGGCTTGCCGTCGCGGGTGAGCGGTTGCAGAAGCAGGAGCTTAATGCCGTCAAGCGCGGGATGCTTGGCCGTAGCCACCACGTTGCCGATGACTTTGGCCAGCATCATGGGCGTCGCGATTTGGCGGGCGCAGCCGCAGCCACGGCGCGCGTGTCGTCAGATTCGGAGTCAGCATCCATGCGGACTTCGTCCACGATGCCGACGATGGAGCTGTCGATGGGCGACTCCTTGTGCCCTGCGGCCATGCGGGCCGACGATCCGGTGACGATGAGAACCATTTCGTGGGAACCGGCGCCGACCGTATCCACGGCAACGAAGTACGCACCTTCGACTTCGCCCGCCGGGTTCACCGGCCGGCACATCAGCAGCTTCTTGCCGTGCAGCCGCTCGTCCTTGCGCGTGGCCACCACCGTGCCAACAACTCGAGCCAGAATCATGAAAGTTCCTTCGAGGGCTAGAGCCCTCGGGCATCGCGCCAACTCAAGGCACGGCTAAAAACCGTGCCCTTCCAAGATGACCGGCTGCGCCGTTTACGCGTTCACAGCCTTGCCGCTGGCGATGGCGCGGCCGATGGGCAGCACATCTTCCAGGCTGGCATGCGGACGCGGAATCACATGCACAGCAATCAGCTCGCCCACGCGGCGCGCCGCGGCGGCGCCGGCATCAGTGGCCGCTTTGACCGCGGCAACGTCGCCACGCACCAGCGCGGTCACGTAGCCGGAGCCGATCTTCTCCCAGCCCACCATGGTCACCTTGGCGGCCTTCACCATGGCGTCGGAGGCCTCGATCATGGCCACCAGGCCGCGTGTTTCGATCATTCCCAATGCTTCACCCATGTTTCCTCCAGAAAACCAGTGGTCAGTGGTTAGTGGTCGGTGGTCAGCTTGCGCAATTACTCAATCACCAACGCCGTTTCGTATGTCGCATAGCGTCTTCCACGATGCCCGCCAGTTCCTCGCGCGTAACACTGATGCGGTCCTGTGCATTGCTGCTTCCGCCCGCCGCGGATGGTCGAGCAGACGCAGGTGCCACATCAGCGGTCACCGGACATCCAGGCGCTTGCGGCGCAGCGGTGGTCACGCCCTCGTAGCGCGTGCGCGCTTCCATCAGCTTGCCGACATCCTCCTCGCTCAGCAACTGCCGGCGACCGAGCAGGTGCGTCACCATGGTGATTTTGGCGAAGTGCTCCACGGTCTCCATCTTCATGTAGGCGCGCAGCAGGTCCTCGCCATAGGTCACCACCCCGTGATTGGCCATGAGGATGGCATCGTACTGCGGCACCAAGGGCTCAAGCGCCTGCGTCAGCTCCGGCGTTCCCGGCGTGCCGTAACGCGCCAGCGGAATGCATCCCAGGGCCAGCACGATCTCGGAGATGAGCGCCTGGTTGAGAGGCAGGCCCGCGGCGGCGTAACCAGTCGCTGTTGGAGGATGGGCGTGCACGATCCCCCTCACGTCCGAACGCAGGCGGTAGACGAGCAGGTGCATGGCGATTTCGCTGGAGACATTGCGCCGGCCGTTCATCTTACGCCCGCCCATGTCCACGACGACCAGGTCTTCGGGCTCCATCATGCCCTTGCTCATGCCTGTAGGCGTGCACAGGAGGCTCTCGTGATCCAGGCGCACCGAGAGATTACCGTCGGTGGCGGCCACGAAACCCTTTTCATGCAGCAGTCTGCCGAAGCGGCAGATTTCTTCGCGGTGCTGGCGCTCGCTTTTCATTTACTACAACTGTAGTAAACAGATCGACCTGCGGCCCGCGTATGGTACAGCAGAGCGCTGGGCAGTGGCCAGTGGTCAGGACATTAAAGGACACGCCCATATAATCGCGCCGTGCTGGTTTCCGACTTCGATTATCGGCTGCCTGCCGAGCTGATCGCGCAGGAGCCGCTGGCGGAGCGCGCCGCCTCCCGGATGCTGCACCTTAATCGGTGTAGTGGAGATTGTCGCGACCGCCGCTTCCGCGAGTTCCCCGACCTGCTGCGGTCGGACGATCTCCTGGTGCTGAACAACACGCGGGTATTTGCAGCGCGGCTCTATGGGCATAGGAGCGGGTCGCGGGCGCAGCGGGTGAGCCCACGCAATCCCGCAGCACACCAGTTTCTCAAGGGCCGGGTGGAAGTGCTGCTGACCAGGCAGCTCGGGCCCTGGGAGTGGCAGGCGCTGGTGCATCCCGGGCAGAAGATTGGCGTGGGCGAGCGGCTGGGGTTGGGAGAGCAGGGGGAGCTGCGGGCGGAGGTCATCGCGCGTGGCACGTTTGGCGAACGGACGCTGCGATTCGAGCCGGTGGAAGGCTTCTTCGCCGTGGTGGAGCGCATCGGTCACGTGCCGCTGCCGCCGTATATCGACCGTCCCGATCAACCGGCCGACCGCGAGCGCTATCAGACGGTCTATGCGCGGGAGAGCGGGTCAGTGGCGGCGCCCACGGCCGGGCTGCATTTCACGCCCGAGATTATGGAGCGTATCCGCGAGCGCGGCGTTGAAATGGCACAGATCACGCTGCACGTGGGTCTGGGGACATTCCAGCCAGTGCGCGTGGAGCGCCTGGAAGATCACAAGATGCCGCCGGAGTGGTACAGCATCTCTGAGGAAGGGGCAGCGAAGATCAATCGGGCGCTGGAAGCAGGACGTCGCATTGTGGCGGTAGGCACGACGGCGGTGCGGGCGCTGGAGCACGCGGCGGCACAAGGAAGAGTGGTGGCGGGAAGCAGAGAGGCCGACATCTTTATTTATCCCGGTTTTCAGTTTCAGGTAGTCGGGGCGCTGTTGACCAA
>DASYTX010000166.1:0-8034 GCA_036001865.1 Terriglobales bacterium | reverse complement strand
CTATTCTTCAAGAGCGACGAAGCTCACATCCGCGTGCTCGCCTTCGACACCAATGGCAACCTCATCGCCGGCTCTGATGGCAGCGGCTTGATTTATCGCATCTCGCCGCAGGGCGAAGCCTTCGTCCTCTACAGCGCGCCTAAGAAAGAGATTACGGCCCTGGCCATAGACCTGGCGGGCAACATCTATGCTGCTGGGGTTGGGGAAAAGCGCACGCAGCCGGGCGTCTCATTCCCCCAGCCCGCGCCAGCTCCCACAACGAGCACCACTATCACCGTGCAACCCTCGCAGCCTGGCGGGCCCCAGCAGGCTCAGCCGACGCCCAGCCCAGCCCCTCCCATCAGCTTCCCTTCCTTCACTGCCGCTGGCGGCTCGGAGGTCTACCGCATCGAGCCCGACGGTTCGCCCAAGCGCGTGTGGTCTTCCCGCGAAGATATCGTCTATGCCCTCGGTTTTGACGAGCGCGGCCGACTGCTGGCCGGCACTGGCAACAAGGGCCGCATCTTCGCCATCGAGGAGCGCGGCGAGTTCACCAGCCTGCTGAAGGCCAGCGCTACCCAGGTGACCGCCTTCGCCAAAGCCCCTGATGGCGGACTGTACGCCGCCACCAGCAATCTGGGCAAGATTTTCACCCTGGCCGCCGCGCCCGACTCTGAAGGCATCTACGAGAGTGACGTCTTCGACGCCAGGATCTTCTCACGCTGGGGCCGCGCTGAGGTCCTTGGCCGCGGAAAATTTGAACTCCAGGCGCGCAGCGGCAACGTTGACAATCCCGACCGCAATTGGAGCCCCTGGCAAAGCGTCAACCTCGAAGAGGGTGGCGAGACGAATGTCCCGCCAGCGCGCTTCATCCAGTGGAAGACCGTGCTGCGTCCCTCCGAGGTCCCGACGCGCATCGACAGCGTGGTGGTGAACTACCGGCCCAACAACGTCGCCCCTAATCTCGAAGAAGTGACGGTACAGGTCGGCACGCGGTACCAGCCGCAACCCAAGCCTGCCGAACAGTCGCCCGGTGGCGGGGGCAGCGGGTCCTCGCAGCGCTTTGAAGGGCCCCCGCCCAGCACCCGCGACCGCGACTCCATCTCTGCGCGCTGGATGGTCAAAGACGACAATGACGATGAGCTTCTCTTCTCCATTTACTATCGCGGCGATGACGAGACTCAGTGGAAGCTCCTCAAGGACAAGATCACTGACAGGTTCTACTCCTGGGACGCGGGACTCTTTCCCGACGGCGGGTATACGCTGAAGGTCCTCGCTTCCGATGCTCCTTCCCATTCCCCCGACGAGGCACTGACGGACGAGGCAGAGAGCGCCCGGTTCGAGGTAGACACCACTCCGCCTCGCATCGACAATCTCAGCGCTACCCTGGAAAATGGTCAGGTCCACGTCACTTTCCGCGCCGTGGATAACTTTTCCCCTGTGAAACGTGCCGAGTACTCCTTCAACGCCGGGGAGTGGCAGTTCGTCGAACCCGTGGGCCTGCTGTCCGATTCCACGGTCGAGAACTACGACATCATTCTTACCGCGCCCGCCGGAGCCCTCGAGCCCGGCATGCGCACCAGCGAGGACCGCCGCTCGTCCAAGAAATCCAAAGCAAAGTCCGAGCTGATGACGGAGCATGTGATCGTGGTGCGCGTCTACGACCGCCACGACAACATGGGTTCTGCCAAGACCGTACTGCGAACGAAGTAGATGAGAGCTCACCAACGATTTCGCGGCCTCTAACCATAGCGCCGGCGTCTCGCCGGCTGTTCCGGCGACATCTTGCCGCCGGTCGGGTGGCACAGACGAATGCCGCAGGCAGCCCAAACCTTGGCGTGGCTAGTCGCGATCGTGTACGCCACCATCCCTCTCTTTTGGCTGATTGTTCATCCATTCGCTTCACATTGGCGCAAACGCCGCAAGCCCCTGCCCCTGGTGGTTCTGCTCTGGTGTGTAATGTGGATCATCGCCGGCCTGCTCACTGCTCCCTGGCGTCACGTATCACTCTACCGCCACCCTGCAGCTTGGATTGCGGGCGCGCTGCTCATTCTTATCGCTGTCTGGATCTACCGCCGCGCTCACCCCAGCCTCAGCAGCGCGCAGGTCATCGGCCGCGCCGAACTTGCACCTGACCGCCATGAACAGCGCTTGAGCACCGAGGGCATCCGCGGACGCATCCGCCATCCTCTTTATCTCGCTCATCTCTGCGTGCTTCTGGGCCTGACCATCGCCTTCGGGACAATTGCGGTGTACTCCCTCGCAGCATTTGCTGTGGTCACAGGCATTTTCATGGTCCGGCTTGAAGACCGCGAACTCGAGCAGCGCTTTGGCGATGAGTTCCTCCAGTACAAGCGCCGCGTGCCCGCCATCCTGCCGCGGTTCTGAACCCGTTCTGTACAATTGGCGGAGCCACCAGGCCGTCAAGATGCGTTTCGAGTTCTTCATCGCCTCACGCTACCTGCGCGCCAAACGCAAACAGGCCGTAATCGGCGTCATCACGGTGATCTCCATCGTTGGCGTCGCGGCGGGTGTGGCCTCGCTGATCATCGCACTGGCCATCAACAACGGTTTCCGCCAGGATCTACAGGAGCGCCTGCTCGGTTCTACGTCCCACGTGCAGCTCATGCGGGTTGAAGCCGACGGCATCCGCAACTGGCCCGACCTTCTGTCTCGCCTGGAAAAACTGCCCCACGTCATCGCCGGTGCTCCCGCTATCTACGAGCAGGTGCTGATCTCCCGCGGGGCCCGCGCCAAGGGAGCGATCCTCAAGGGCGTACTGCCGGAGTACGAGCGGCGGGTCAGCGAGCTTCTCGAAAGCGTCAAGTTCGGTTCCGCCGACGCTCTCCGCGCCGAGATCCACACGCCGCCTACCGACGCTCCGCCAACCAGCCCCACGCGCGTTGCCGAAATGCCGCCCATCATCCTCGGCAAGGCCATGGCTGACGAACTGGGCGCCACCGTCGGCTCCGTGGTTCTCGTCACCAGCCCGCAGGGCGAGCTCACACCCTTCGGCATCGTGCCCAAGTATGTCCGCTTCAAGGTCGCTGGCATTTTTGAGTCCGGCTTCTACGACTACGACACTACCTGGGCCTTCACCCGTCTGGCCGACGCCCAGCGGCTCTTCGGCCTGGGCAACATCGTCTCCGTGCTCGAGTTCAAGCTGGACGATCTCTACCGCGCCGGCGAGATCGGCCGCCAGCTCGAACAGCAAGCCGGACGCGGCTTTATGTCCACCAGCTGGATGGAGCAGAACCGCGCCCTGTTCCGCGCTCTGCGCCTGGAACGCGTCGTGACTTTCATCACCATCGGCCTGATCGTTCTGGTAGCAGCGTTGAACATCCTGATCTCTCTCATCATGATGGTTATGGAGAAGACCCGCGACATTGCCGTGCTCATGTCCATAGGCGCCAAACGCTCGCAAGTCCGCCGGGTATTCATCACCCAGGGGCTGCTGATCGGCGTCATCGGGACAGCCTCCGGGCTGGTGCTCGGCTATGCGCTCTCCTGGGCCGGAGGACACTATCGCTGGATCTCTCTTTCGCCCGAGGTGTACTCCATCGACTACGGTCCCTTCGCGCCGCGGGCGTTGGATGGGATCGTTGTGGCGGTGGTGGCGCTGGTGATCTCGTTGGTCGCGACCATTTATCCTTCGTGGTCGGCATCGCGCGTGTTGCCGGCGGAGGCGCTGCGCTATGAATAATTTTGCAACTTATCGGCACAACTTCCGGCACCTACAAAAAACCGTAGCTTACTCTCGTAACGCTGCCTTTTCGCAACTGGATACTTTCGTAACGGCTATGCACGCGGAAATCGCCTGCAGTTGCAAGACCTGTGGACACTGCCGTCAACCTGCCACGCTCCGCACCGCAGACGGCGGTGTGGCGCGTCACTTGCTACCTTGAGACGTGAAACATTGACGCTGCATCCAATGGATGAGGCTGAAATCCTGCGGGTGGAAGGCCTGAGGAAGGTTTTCCGCTCAGGGCGAAGCCAACTGGTGCTCTTTGACAATTTGTCCTTCCGGGTGCGCAAAGGAGAAATGTTGGCCATCGTCGGCGAGTCCGGCGCGGGCAAGAGTACCTTATTGCACATTCTGGGTGCGCTTGATAGCGCTTCTGAAGGTGACGTATACTGCGACTCAGTAAAGCTGCGAGCACTTTCAGACGACGCGGCGGCCGATTTTCGCAACCGGGAAATCGGTTTTGTCTGGCAGTTTCACTACTTGCTGCCGGAGTTCACGGCCGCCGAGAACGTTGCCATGCCCCTGCTGATAAGGGGCCGGGACAGGCAGGAAGCGGTAGAGGAAGCTGTCCGGTGGTTGCGTGAGGTCGAACTGGAAGACCGGGCGCACCACCGCTCCGGCGAGCTCTCCGGTGGCGAGCAACAACGCGTGGCATTGGCCAGGGCGCTGATCACCAGGCCCAGCCTGCTCATGGCAGATGAGCCCACTGGCGACCTCGACAGCCGTACGGCTGAGGTGGTGTTTGCGTTGATTGCCAAACTACATCGCGATTACCGGCTCACCTCCCTGATCGCCACCCACAACCTTGACTTTGCGCGCCGCTGCAGCCGCGTGTTGCGCTTGCACCAGGGCCGTATCGAGGAGGTGTCCCCGCAGTCGCTTTCCGCGTGAAGGAAGCATCCGCGGGACCGGAAGGAGATTTGGAGTCCACACGGTGAGTGGACTCGCAGTTGTCTTGTAAGGCGCGGCCCTTGGCGGCGCTTGCAAGAGTTGTTGTTTCGTAGCGGAGGGACGTCATCCCCGCAGGCTGGCAGACGGTAACGCCGGCCGAGGATGGCCGCTACGGGACGGCAGGGGAGAAAGAGTCCTGGCAGGACCGTGGGTGCTGCCTAGGGCTCAGAGAGGGACCATGTTTGAACGGTACACAGAGAAGGCACGGCGCGTAATCTTCTTCGCGCGCTACGAGGCCAGCCAGTTCGGTTCTCCATACATCGAGACCGAGCACCTGCTGCTGGGCTTGCTGCGCGAAGACAAGGCGCTGACCAACCGTTTCCTGCGCTCGCATGCCTCGGTGGAGTCCATCCGCAAGCAGATCGAGGGACACACCACCATCCGCGAAAAAGTTTCCACTTCTGTGGACCTCCCTCTGAGCAACGAATGCAAGCGTGTGCTGGCCTACGCCGCCGAAGAGGCCGAGCGCCTGAGCCACAAGCACATTGGCACCGAGCACCTGCTGCTCGGACTGTTGCGCGAAGAAAAGTGCTTCGCCGCCGAGATTCTGCACGAGCGCGGCTTAAGGCTGTCCACCATCCGCGAGGAGCTGGCTCGCAGCTCCCAGGAAAAGGCGCAGCCGCAGCGCTCCCGCGAGTCGTCTCTGCTCAGCGAGTTTTCCCGCGACCTCACGCAGGCCGCCATGGACAACCAGCTCGACCCTCTCGTGGGCCGTGAGGGCGAACTGGAGCGCGTCGTCCAGATACTCTGCCGCCGCACCAAGAACAATCCCGTACTCATCGGAGAACCGGGCGTGGGCAAGACCGCCATCGTAGAGGGACTGGCGCAGCGTATCGCCGAAGGCGACGTGCCATCTTTCCTATCCGATAAGCGCATCCTCGCGCTCGACCTGTCGCTCATCGTCGCCGGCACCAAATACCGCGGCCAGTTCGAAGAGCGTCTGAAGACCATCATGAAGGAGCTGATGGACAATCAGAACGCTGTCATCTTCATTGATGAGCTGCACACCCTGGTGGGCGCTGGCTCTGCCGAGGGCTCGCTCGACGCCGCTAACATCCTCAAGCCGGCTCTTTCGCGCGGCGAGATCCAGTGCATCGGCGCCACCACGCCGTCGGAGTACCGCAAGTCCATCGAGAAGGACCGCTCGCTCGAGCGCCGCTTCCAGTCCGTCAAGGTGCCGCCGCCGAACGAGGCCGACGCCATCAAGATCCTGTACGGTATCAAGGACCGTTACGAGAAGTTCCATGCCGTCAGCTACACCGACGAGGCCATCCATTTCTCAGTGGCGCACTCCAACCGCTACATCCCTGACCGTTTCTTGCCCGACAAGGCCATCGACCTGATCGACGAGGCCGGGGCGCGCGTCAAGCTGCGCCAGACCTCGCTGCCGGAAGAGATCACTGACGTGCAGAAGCGGATCAAGTTCATCGTCCATCGGATGGAGAACGCCATTGCCAATCACGAGTTCGAAAAGGCGCGTTTCTACTCCGACGAGGAGCGCAAGGAGCGCGAGAACCTGCGCGCCCTGCGCGAAAAATATCACCTCGATGAGTCCTCCACCGGCGTGGTTGGCCGCGAGGACATCGAGGATGTGGTCTCCCGCTGGACCGGCGTGCCCATCACCTCGATCAAGGAAGAAGAGTCGCAGAAGCTGCTGCGCATCGAGGAGGAGCTGCACCGGCGCGTCATCTCGCAGGACAAGGCCATCACCGCGCTGGCGCGCGCCATCCGCCGCTCGCGTGCGGGCCTCAAGAACCCCAACCGTCCCGTGGGCTCGTTCTTGTTTCTCGGCCCCACCGGCGTGGGCAAGACCGAAGTCGCTCGCACCCTGGCCCATTTTTTGTTCGGCAGTGAGAAATCGCTGATCCGCTTTGATATGTCCGAGTTCATGGAGAAGCATTCGGTCTCCAAGCTCATCGGTTCGCCTCCGGGCTATGTGGGCTACGAAGAGGGCGGACAGCTCACCGAGCGGGTGAAGCGCGCGCCCTACTCCGTCGTCCTCCTCGACGAAATCGAGAAGGCGCACCCCGATGTCTTCAACATCCTGCTGCAGGTCTTCGAGGACGGCCAGTTGACCGACGGGCTGGGCAACACCGTAGACTTCAAGAACACCATCCTCATCATGACCTCGAACATCGGCGCCCGCCACCTGATGAAGCGCACCGGCCTGGGCTTCCAGGTGGATTCGACCGAGCAGATCTCCGACAAGGTCGAGGACATGGTGCGGCAGGAGGTCAAGCGCACCTTCAACCCTGAGTTCCTGAACCGCTTGGACGAAGTCATCCTGTTCAACGCTCTGACCGAGGCCGATCTGGTGCAGATCGTGGAACTGATGGTGGGCCAGCTCAACCAGAACCTGGCCCAGCGCCACATCACCATCACCGTCACCGAAGAAGCGCGCAAGTGGGTGCTGGACAAGACCATCACCGACCGCAGCTATGGCGCGCGGCCCCTGCGGCGGGCACTCCAGAAATACATCGAGGACCCGCTCTCAGAGGCCCTCATCCAGGGCGCTATCACAACCCGCCCTGCGTTCCTCGAGGTCTACCTCGAAGGCGACCGGCTGTTCTACCGCCCGGTGGGCGAGGGCGAAGAGAAGCACGAGGGCGTGCTGCTATACTCCAACTGATTTCCGCCACAAAGAAAAGACCGGCGGCCCAGCGGCCGCCGTTTCGCTTTCGAACCTCCGCGCAGGTTTACTGCTTCTTCTCTTTCTCCCTCATGGCCGCCGGTTCCACACCACCCTTGGCCTTTTTGGTCCTGCTGCGAGCCGCCGTGGTCGGCTCTTCCTTCACTGTCCAGAAGGTGGGATTGGCCGCCACCAGGGTCTGCGGAGGACGGCTGATGTCCGGCCGCACGGCTAGCAACACACCCGTCTCGGAGGTCACGACCTCACGCGCTGCGGCCGAGAACCGCCGCCGCACCGAATCGGTGAATACCGCCTTGTGCGCTTCCTTCAGGTCGGTATCAAGCTCCGCCAGAGACTTCAATCCGGTCAGGAATAGGAACGTCGGTTCCGAGGCTCCATACTCCACCTGGTACACCACCCAGTGTTCATCGATGTTGCCGCGCTTGTGCAGTTCCACCGCTTCCTTCTCCATATCGGCAAAGTCCATCCCCGTACCCGGCTTGATCTTTACCACGCCCATCTCCCAGGTTGTGGCCGCCGCCAGGTCGAACTTTTCCGGCCGGTACGACAGGTCCTCCCGGTAGCGGGCGATAATCGCCTTGGAGCTGCCGATGGACTGCCCCAGTTCGCGGTTGAATGACGCGTCCTTCATCAGCGGGGCCGTGGCCTTCTCCCACGCCTTACCGCCCGATTCCACTTCAGCATAGTTCTCGTAGAAGCTGACGAACGA
>DASYTX010000165.1:0-4589 GCA_036001865.1 Terriglobales bacterium | reverse complement strand
GGGCTTGGGTTGATCCTGCTGCTGTGCCGCGGCCAGTGTGGGCATAGCCATTATGAGCAGCACAGCTAGCATCAGATGCAGTGCTTTCTTCATCTCCGGAACCTCCCGTACGTAATGGGTGACGTGGGCCCGTACGAATTCGACAAGAAGACAGCAGCACCTTCCCTGAGTGAGGCCCCTAATACTCGCCCTAGGAGCGTTTGTCAAGTGCTGCCATCACAATCGGATACGAAGGTTCGCCAGGGTGTCAAAATGTGACGCCGACGGGAGGGGAATGAAGGTTGGTTTTCCTGAAACTAAGTTCGGCCGCCAAGCCCTGCCTGTTCAAATCGATAGACGACCTTGCCGTCGGTGTCAGCGGTGGGGCCGTAGACGGAGGGCACGAGGATGCCTTGAAGTCGCAGGTAGACGATCAGTTGGCCGCGGTGGTGGGTGGAGTGGTTGAGGCGACGGGTAAATACCCAGGCGCGGGAACGGACCACGTCGAAGAAGTTGGTGGTCTCGCGCCACCAGGTGTCCGGCTTGCCCTGTAGGATTTCGAGCCGGCGCGTGGCGTCGTCGCGGTATCTGTCGATGAAACCTTGCTTGGTGCGTGCGCTGGGGTTAGGGTCGCCGGTGTCGATGCCCAGCATGGTGGTCATCCAGCGGCCCTCGGACTGGACCTGGTGCTCCATCTGCTCCATCACGCTGCGCGACTTGGGGGCAGGACGGAAATCCATTGCGCTGTCGGGAAACGCCGACCAGATGCCGACAATCTTCAGGATTTCAGTTTCGTAGGTGTCCAGGAGGAATCCGTACAAGCTCTCTGCCATAGGCCGCTCCTCAACTTCCCGTGGCGGGCACCTCGGTTGGTATCTTCAGTCGCTCCTCACCGGCATATACGATGAAGCGTCGGCCGCGCAGGAATCCGACCAGCGTCAGGCCCAGCTCGCGTGCCAGACGCACCGCCAAGCTCGACGGCGCGGACACCGAGGCCAGCAGGGGCAAGCCTGCGGCAAGGGCCTTCTGCACGATCTCAAAGCCGCCGCGCCCGCTGACCATCAATAGACAATCGGAAAGCGGCAGCCGTCCCTCCAATAGAGCCCAGCCCACGATCTTGTCCACGGCGTTGTGACGGCCGACATCCTCGCGCAGGGCCAGCAGTTCTCCCTCTGTGCTGAACAGCCCAGCGGCGTGCAGTCCGCCGGTGCGCCCGAAGATGGTCTGTGCGGCGCGCAGCTTGTCGGGAAGGGAACATAACAGGTCGGGATCGACGCGCAGTTCCGCGTTCGGTGGCTGGATACCGCCGCGGCGGATAGCTTCAATGGAGGCCTTGCCGCATATCCCGCAACTGGATGCTACAAAGAAGTTGC
This sequence comes from Terriglobales bacterium, assembly GCA_036001865.1. Taxonomy (GTDB): domain Bacteria; phylum Acidobacteriota; class Terriglobia; order Terriglobales; family Acidobacteriaceae; genus DASYTX01. Next base: position 3,237 of record DASYTX010000165.1, on the reverse strand, counting down.
GCTGCATGCGCTCCCGATCGAACTCCGCTCCCTGAAGCTTGACTTCGACGATGTTGCCGCTGGCCTCCTCGCGTTCGGTCTTGCCGTAGTCCAGGCCGGCGATTTGTTCGCGCGACTGGATAACACCCTCGGTGAATAAAAAACCCGCGGCCAGCTCCAGGTCGTGCCCAGGAGTGCGCATGGTGACGTTCAGCGGCGCGCCATCGAGGCGGATCTCCAGTGGTTCTTCGGCCACAAGATAATCCTGAAAACGGCGGACGCCACCATCTTGCCATTCGGCGACCTGAGTGAGGTCGATGCTGCGCGGGCGATGACGCATGTTGAGCCTAGTCGGCGGCCGCCATGGCGGCGCCGGCTGCCAAGCAGGTCGCTCCGATCACCTCCACTGTGGTGTTGTAGTCTGGCACGCCTGAGGGATCGAGGCGCCCGGCCGGGATGATAACGTTGGCTTCCGGCCAGTGGGCTTGCAAGCAGCCGGGCTTGATGCGATCGATCTTCACCCGTCCGGGAAGCTCACCATGTTGGTTGCGCAGGGTGATGCGGTCGCCCTCGCGCAGCCCCAGCCGGCGTGCATCCTCGGCCGACATGATCACAGCATCGCGGCCCGCGCCCGTAATCGGGTCACGTTCGGCGAGCAGGATGCTGTTGAACTGCTTGCCGCGGCGGGTGGTGAGCAGGAATCGTCCCTCAGGCACGCTTTCCTCGGGCAAGCGAACCACGCTGAAATGGCCTTTGCCATCCGATGTGGGGAAGCGATCGGCCAGCAGGCGCGGGCCGCCGTACTGGAAGTTGTCGCCCTTCTTGCGAAGGCTCGCAATGCCCTTATAGGTGGGGCAGACTCGATCAATCTCCTCGCGAATGTCCTGCGTGTCGCGCCAAGGGAAGAATCTCTCCCCGCGTTGCGGATCGAGCCTACGTGCCACCAGTACGGGAATCTCCCACTCGTCGCGCGCCTCGCCGGGTCGAGGGCCGGGGATCTCAGGGCTGTAGATGATGCGCCGCTCGGTACTGGTCTCGGTGCCGCCGCCGCGCTGCTCGTAGCGGGTGCGCGAGGGCAGCAGGACCACAGTGTCCTCGGGGTCAACCAGCATGGTCGGGTTGGCAACAATGTCCTGGTGCACGCGCAGGCGGATCTTGCCCAGGGCCTCGTTCACCAGCCCGGGTTCTGGCAAGGTTTGTTTGAAGTTGCCACCGCTCTGCCACAGGGCATCGATCTCGCCGCGCGCGGCGGCCAGCACCATGTGCGCCGCGCTCAGCCCCTTCCATGCTGGCGGCTCGAATCCCCAGACCTCCGGCTGCGCGAACTTGCGCGCATTCTCCTCGCTGACCGGGAACCCCATGACGTAGCCGCCCGGCTGCGCGCCCATTTCGGCGCCGCCCTGCACGCCACTGTGGCCGCGGATGGGCATGAGCCCTGTGTGGGGACGGCCTACGTTGCTGCGGGCCAGTTGCAGGTTGACGATGGCGCGCACGTTGTCGCTGCCGTAGGCGTGCTGCGTGATCCCCATGCTCCAGACGACGATGGCATGGCGCGCTTTCGCGAAGGCTTCGGCGAAGCGGAACATGTCGGCGCGCGAGAGCCCCGAGCCGCGTTCCAGTTCGTCCCAGGCGAGCATGCGCGTCTTCATCTCCAACTCTGCCCAGCCCACGGTGCGCGAAGCAATGAAGTCATCGTCCACCCAGCCGTGCTCCACCAGGTGCTTGAGCACGCCATAGAAGAAGGCGATGTCGCCGCCGATGTGGATCTGGAACAGGTCGTCGGCGATGCGCGTGCCGAACAGCGCACTCTCCACCACTGAAGGCACCCAGTAGCGGTCCAGGCCGGGTTCGAAGTAGGGATTAACGAGGAAGACCCTGGTGCCGGCCTTCTTTGCGTAGTGCAGATACTTGGTTGCAACCGGCTGATTGTTGGCGACGTTGCTGCCGACCAGGACTATCAAGTCGGCGCCAATCCAATCAGAGTAAGAGCAGGTGGTGGCGGCACAACCCACGGTTGCCGTCAGGGCGGCAGTCGAAGGCGCATGGCAGATGCGCGCGCTGGTATCGATGTGATTGGTCCCGATGAAGCGCGCTACCTTCTGGTGGGCGTAGTAGGCTTCATTGGTCAGGCCGCGCGAGGTGAGATACCAACCCAGCCGCCGGGGATCGATGTCGCGCAGTTTGTCAGCTGCTATCGTGACCGCCTCGTCCCAGGAGACGCGGCGAAAACCCTTCTCGCCTTTGCGCCGCACCATGGGGACGGCCAGCCGCCCCAGCCGGCGCAATTGTTTTTCATTCCTTGCCCGCAGCGGCCCGACATCTTCCAACAGCCGCCAGTCCATAGCAGGCATGGTATTGAGCCGCAGCAGTTGCAGGCGCACCGCGCACAAGTGGACGCCCTCCATGGTCCAGTCGCGCATGCCGGTGGTACCCAAAGAGCAGCCGTCACAGCAACCGTCGCGCAGGATGCGCCACGCGTAGCTCAGATTGTCGCGGTTCTCCCAAACAGTCTCCATGATGTCCCGGTAGGCGTTGGGATGATCTTGGTTGAGGCCGTAAGGAACTACGCCGGCCCAGTGCTTCGGGCTCCACCCTTTAGCGCGCGCTTTTGACGGGCTGTCGCTCACAATACCGCTTCCTCCTGTCGCCGGGCGATCCCGACGGCGTGCCATGCGATAGGCGCTCAACCTTATCCCGAACTGCGGAACCCTAGCAAGCTGGCGTGACCTTCGCTGTTGCGCTGTCGCTCGAACCGGCAGAGGAAAGGGCCTGTTCCGCTCGAACCCTCGGAGTAAACACTATTCCTTGCGGTTCTCATGCCCGTGGCAGCTATCACTAGGTGGTTGACAACTGGATGCCTGCCGGACCGGCGTTGGCGCTATTTCCACATCCCGGCCTCGAAAATTCCTATTGACAGGCTGAGGTTTAGGAGTAGGATGTGGGCAAAAGTGGATGAAAGTGGTTATAAGGGTACGTCGGTGGTAAGCAATGAAGCCCGGTGGCAGAAGACGTAATGAACCATAAACCACCCGCTAAGAGCGCCCACGAACCCGGCAATTTCAAGCTTCTTACCGCTTTCACCTCCCTGGCTGCTGCGGCTGTAGCGAGCAAGGCCAAGGACAAGCGGGCAAATGTTTCGCGGCAATCACCCAACCCGCGTGGACGAAAAAGGACGGTTAAAGGTCCCCGCGGAGTTCAAGCGCGTGATCGACGAGAAGTATGCCGGCAACGAATTCTATATCACCAGTTTGGATGGCA
>DASYTX010000164.1:0-4473 GCA_036001865.1 Terriglobales bacterium | reverse complement strand
TGATGGCGAAACCGGCCGCCAACCCTGCCATGCTATAGCCGCCGACCAGGGAATCAAAACCAACCGTGCGCAGCTGGTAGCGGATAATTTCGATAACCACCTGGAAGATCGCCCCCGCACCTATCGAAAGGAAAAGCACCGCCCAAACGGGTGCGTAGGCGAAGCCCCCCAAAATGGCACCCGCGATGGTGGGAGCGCCTGCCAGTAATCCCATGGCCAGCAGGTGCCACCGAGAAAAGCTGGAGCGTACGACCGGCGCAACCACGGCGACCCCTTCGGTCAGGTTATGTACGGTGAAGCCGAGGATCAGCATGGTCCCGACCGAAACCGCGCCCAGAGCATAGGCCGCTCCGATGGCCAGCCCTTCACCCAGGTTATGCACTCCGATTCCGAAAGCAACGCTGTAGGCCAGCAGCAACGCACTGTTTGACTCTCCTGCGGCGTGCTGCCGGCGCTGCATCCACTTCAGGACGGCGTAAAGTCCCAGCAAGCTGAAGAGGAAACCGATCGTGATGACCGCGATGCCTTGGAATGGCCCGGGCACTTTTTCTGCGCCCTCTAAAGCTTCGTGCAGTGAGTCCACACCCAGGAATACCAGTAAGCCGACCGTGAGGCTCAATAGGAAGAAATACCACCGCTGCGGCAGAGCGCGCAGGAACGGCAGCCAACCAATGCCCAGGAACACAGGAATCACACCCACATACAGCCCCAGCAGGGCAAAGCTGCCCAGCATGGCGGCTCCAGGAACGGGCGTTTCGGCGGCAATAGGGATCTCGTGCGCGAAGACCAGGTTCTTCTCGGTGATGAGCACAATTTCGTACGGCTCGCCGGCAATCCAGGGATAGGGAATGCTCACAACCGCCCTCCCCAGCCGGGAGATAGTGGAGGAAGGTGTGACCTCGAAGTCCCAGCTGGCGCGGTTGGTCCAGCCGACCTGTACCTGGGAAATGGTGAGCGCTTCCGGGCCAGTGTTGATCACGTGGGCCAGGATATAGCCGGGCCGAAACTCCACGCGCTCAAAATCCAGCTTCTCGACGGGCGCTGGCGCGCTTAGCTGCAAGCCGGGACCGCGGTAGAGGAACAATGCGATTACCCCAGACAACAGCAGCAACGGCAGAAGCGCGCTGGCCACAACCAACATGCGCGAACCACGCTTGGTTCCGGCTTTCAACTCGCCTTGCTTTTCCACGGTACTAGTGGCCATGCGCAACCCTCTGCGGCGAAACGGCTGCACGCTGCGTCTTCTTGTCCACCACTTCAAACCAACCCATCAACCCCTGCTCCATGTGCTCGCTGACGTGGCATTGGAACATGTACGTCCCGGGGAAGTCATACTGGAACTCCAAAATGGCGCGCTCGGCAATGTTCAGGGTTTTGACATCGGTGTATTCAGTTGGCTTCAGCGACGTTCCCGTCGGATAGAGGTGATACAAGTTGCCGTGCAGGTGCGGCACCATAGCTTCCTCAAACATGTTGAGCACGTACATGCGCACCGGCTCACCCTTAGCGAGTTGGATGGGATGGTTGGCATACTGGAAAGCGCGCGCGTTCCACGCGTAGAACTCGGCCTCGCCGTCACGGTCCAGATCGAAAGCGCTCATGACCATGGCCAGTTCGCGCATCGGCTTGCGGCCCTGTTTCGGATCAACGATCAGCATGCCGTACAGTCCGTTGTGGATGTGTTGCGAGGTGGGCATGGCATGGCAGTGGTAGGGCATGATCCCGTACGGCTGAGCGATAAACTCGTAGGTGTACTCGCCGCCCGGTGGAACGAGCTCGAACACGCCGTCCATCTTCGCCGGGTGTACCCCATGAAAGTGGATGGTGTGCGGCAATGTCCCACGATTGACCAGCTTGATTTTCACCAGGTCCCCCTCGGTGGCCCGCAGCACCGGCCCGGGCACCTTGCCGTTGAATGCCCAAGCCGGGATCTTCACGCCGGGGGCGACCTCATGTTCGACGTTCTCGTGGATGACCAGCGTGAACTCGCGCACCCCGTTGGGCGCAGGGGTCGGAGGCGGCACTTCGGGATCGTAGACGCCAGCCTGCGACTGCGCTTGCGGACCCCGGTACTGGAAAATGTCGCTGCCGCGGGGAGCGCGGTGATGGCCGTGCCCCGCTACCGACGGCTCCCGGTAGGCTGAAACCTCCTTGCCGGGCATCACAAGTAATACGACCGCCGCGATCCCGCCCAGTAAAGCCACTGCCAGTAATGCCCGATACTTCATGCCCCGCCTCCATCCAAGAAACCCGATGTTTAACCAATATTAATCACTCTTATTAAATTACGATTAACAACGCGAGTCAAGTCTGGGTTTACAGCCTTCTGGAGCGTATGTAAGTTGTTGATAACTGGTTACTTGACGGCAGGCGTCAGCCACACCTTTTCCGCGGCCGGGGACCCCAGGATGACCTGCCCGGCGGCGGTTTCCAAGGTCAGCGTCTGATCGTATCCGCGGGTTAGCACCCGCAGGCGCGCGCCCGGGCGGATGCCGTGCTGGTCGAGAAACTCCAGCAGGTTGCCGTCGCGCTCGTAAACACTGTTGACCATATACCGCTTGCCTTCTTCGGCTTCAGCCAGCAATCTCATGCCGCGCTTGCGACGGGCAGCGGCGCTGATAGGGGTCAAGGGATTACCGTGCGGGCAGTTCCCCGTTTGCCCTAACTTTTCCGCCAGCTTGGCCTCAAAGTCGGCGGAGACAGCGTGCTCCAGACGCTCCGCCTCATCATGCACCCTCCACCATTCCATGCCGAAGACCTCATGCAACATGCGCTCGATCAGATGGTGGCGCACCACGGTGCGGCGCGCAATCTGGCGTCCCTCGGCGGTCAGTTCGACTCGCCCATCGGCGCGCACGCTAACCAGCCCATCTCGCTTCAAGCGGCGCAGCGCCATGGTCACGGCCGGCGCCGACACTTTCAGCCAGTGCGCCAGGGTGGCCGAGATCACGTGCTCACCCTCGCTTTCCGCCTCCAAAACCGCTTTCAGGTAGTCCTCTTTTGAAATAGTGATCATCGGCGGGCCAAACCGGCACCTCTACGGTGATTATAGCCCTGTGGTTAATTACTGTTAACGCTCGAACCTTGAGACCAAAGCGCGGGAAGTGCAGTTTGACACGGTTGCGTCTTGCAACCTAACCTTTGCATTTCCACGGAAGGGCGATCATGGACTTGCGGTTGCTATGAGGATGCTTGTCCTAGGCAGCGGAGGCCGCGAACACGCGCTAGTGTGGAAGCTGCGCCAGTCGCCGCGCGTCTCCCAGGTCTACTGCGTGCCGGGCAATGGTGGTATATGCGCCGAGGCCGAATGTCTCGCTGGCGACCTTCACAATGTGGATTCCCTGGTGGCGGTGGCCAGCCGCATACACCCTGACCTCACCGTCGTCGGCCCCGAGGCGCCGCTGGCATTGGGCGTGGTGGACGAGTTCCGGCGGCGCGGTTTCCGCATCTTCGGGCCCACCGCCGCGGGGGCGCAATTGGAATCAAGCAAGAGCTTCGCCAAGGAGTTCATGCAGCGCCACCACATCCCCACGGCGCGCTACGCCATATGCCGCAGCCCGCAGGATCTGAGTGACGCTCTGCCGCACTTCCATCCGCCCATCGTGGTCAAGGCCGATGGTCTTGCTGCCGGCAAGGGCGTGATCATCTGCAAGACCAAAGAGGAAGCCGCGTCGGCCGCTTCCGAGATGCTCGCCGGCAAGATCCTGGGTGGTGCCGGAAAAAAGTTGGTCCTGGAAGAGTGCTTGGAAGGCGAGGAGCTGTCGTTCCTGGTCCTGAGCGATGGTGAGCGTGTGGTGCCACTGGTAGCTGCGCAGGACTATAAGCGCGTGGGCGACGGCGATACCGGTCCCAACACCGGCGGCATGGGCGCCTATTCCACCGACGCGTTGGTCGATGCCCAGATGCGCGACTGGCTGGTCACCCACATCGCGCGACCGGTGATCGCGGGCATGAAGGCGGAAGGCGCGGAGTACCGCGGCATCCTCTACTGCGGCCTGATGATGACCGCTCGCGGCCCCATGGTGCTCGAGTTCAACTGCCGCTTCGGCGATCCCGAGACCCAGCCTATCGTCATGCGCATGGACAGCGACCTGCTCGGCGTTTTCATCGCCGCCGTTGAAGGCCGGGTGAGCGATGGCGATTTCAAGTGGTCGGGCGATCCGGCGGTGTGTGTGGTGATCGCGTCGGGCGGATATCCCGGCAGCTACGAGACTGGTAAAAAGATCAGCGGTATGCGGGAAGCCGACTCCGTCGAGGGTGTCAAAGTATTCCATGCGGGCACTGCGTTGCGCGATGGCGAGTTCTACACCTCTGGTGGGCGCGTGCTGGGTGTCACCGCCCGTGGCCCCGACCTCGAAACCGCGGTGGCCCGGGCCTACGAGGCAGCGGGCAAGATCAACTTTGAAGGCATGCACTACCGCAAGGACATTGCCGCGCGCGCGCTGAAGACTCAGTCAGCGACCTAAAGAGCAA
>DASYTX010000163.1:0-12338 GCA_036001865.1 Terriglobales bacterium | reverse complement strand
CGGGTTTGCTCGCCGCTCGTGGGAGCAAACAGCACACCCAGCCCGACGCCGATCCCCAGTCCAACCAAAAAGCTTTTCATGAAGTCATCCTCCTTCAGTTATTGCAGACCACGACACCTACAAAGATGCGCGGCGCGAGTCAGGGTTTGCTGCAACAGTTTTGATGCAGCTCTGGATTTCCGCGGCAGAACGCGACTCACCTTTTATCCTAAGAGCCCGGAGCGCTGTCAAGCTGAGTAACACCTGGATTTTCCACAGGCGCAGAACTCTCCTGCTACACTGTCGCGCCATGCTCCCTGGCCATGTCACTCCCGAGGGGACGACGCGCTATCGCGACCGATTCCTCGCGCTGCGCGATGCCGACCATTTCCGCCGGCAGGAGCATGTACCTGGCGCGGGTGAACTGTGGCTCTCCTCCATCGGCCTCGGAACCTACCTGGGCGAGACCGATGATGCCGCGGACACCAGCTACACCGAGTCCGTCACCCACGCGCTGCGCTTCGGCATCAATGTGCTGGACACGGCCATCAACTACCGGCATCAGCGCTCGGAACGCAATATAGGTGCAGCGCTCGACAGGCTGGTGGCTGCAGGCGAACTGCAGCGGGACGAGGTCGTGGTCTGCACCAAGGCGGGCTACCTCTCTTTCGACGGCAACATGCCGGCCGATCCCAGCGCCTATTTCAGGAGCGAGTACGTGGAGAAGGGCGTCCTTGATCCGGCAGCGATTGCCGGGGGGATGCACTGCATGGCACCGCGCTATCTGGAGGACCAGCTTGAGCGCTCCCGTCGCAACCTGCGCCTTGAGACAATCGACGTCTTTTATGTGCACAATCCGGAGAGCCAGTTGGCCTCCGTCGACCGCGCTACTTTTCGCAAGCGGTTGAAGCAGGCTTTCGAGATGCTGGAGCGCGCGGTCAAGTCCGGCAAGATCCGTTGGTACGGCGCGGCTACCTGGAACGCCTTCCGCATTGCTCCTAGCGAGCGCGACTACCTGAGCCTGGCCGAGGTCATTGAGGTGGCGCGCGAGGTCGCAGGCGACCGCCATCACTTCCGGTTCATCCAGCTACCCTTCAACCTGGCTATGCCCGAGGCCTACGCGCTGCGCAATCAGAACCTCGCAAAACAGGCGGTCTCAACGCTGGAGGTGGCGGCGCGCGAAGGCATCATGGTGGTCGGCAGCGCCTCGCTCTACCAGGGTCACCTCACCAGCGGCTTGCCCGATTCTGTCGGCCAGCGGCTGGGCATGGAAAGCGATGCTGCAAATGCCATCCAGTTCGCCCGTTCCGCTCCAGGCCTTGCCGTCGCCCTTGTCGGCATGGGACAGAAGCAGCACGTGGAAGAAAACGTCCAGGTGGCCGCTCGGCCGCCTGCGCTGGCCGAGGAGTGGAAGCAGCTCTTCACGCGGGCAGCATAGAAGGGACGTTGGTTAGCGCCGCTGCCAAGTCCGGCCGGCGTCCTCCGTGGCCCACGTTTCGCTGCTGGATGTGGCCACGATCCCTCGGGCAAGGTCGCTAAATTCGATGCGTACGATGTCGCCGCTCAATCTAATTCCATCCATGTGCACGGCGATGCGCGACCAATGTTCACCGCCGTCAGACGAGTGATACAGCGCGCCGCCTGCACCGCCAGCCCAGACCTCCCTTCCCAGGGCCAAGACAGCACGGAATTGGGCGCCTTGGGCTATTGGAACGACCTCCCACGTCCGACCACTATCCAGAGATCGCTGCACTTCTCCATTTGCAGAAATGGACCATCGCACCCCACCGGAGAAGTTCCTGACAGCGTGCGTCGTGGATGCAGGCATGGCCCCGGGCACCTTCTTGGTAGCGCCATGTTCGGGCGCGGACTCTTTGCCAAGTGACCCTGCTCTGCCCAGCATCTGGGCAGCCGGAGGGGTAGGGGCCGCTCGGTCTTCATTCGCCACCGTGACTTGCTCTTGCCTGCTCTGCGGACGCGCGGCAGGTTCCGGGGTAGCCTCCGCGATGACCGCGTCTGCCATGGAGCGTTTCTCCGGAGCCGGCGGAGCGGCAGCTAGCCGGACATCTTCCGAGCGCGGGAGATCCTTCCTTGCGTCACGCGCTACCGCCGCCTTGTTTTCCGCGGGGCGAGACTTTCTGGCAGCCGCTTGCGGCGCGCGCTCGCGCTCAGGCTCGCCTGCTTTGGCCTCCTCTTTCTCGCTGACTTCCTTGCCCAGGGGCAGCTCCGCGACTTTTGAAGTTGGCTGTTCCCTGGCTGAGTAGCTGGGCGCCATCTCGCGCTCGCCCAACTTTGGAACCAGCACGGCGGAGGCCACGATCACCACTCCCGCGGCCAGAGCGCCCCAGCGCAATAGCGACGCGCGCCACCACCGCGAAATTGGCGGGCGCTGCAGAGGTCCGGCGGCGGCGCGGACCCCGGCCATGCCCAGTTCCACCTCGGCTTCCTGTGGCAGTGCCAGCATGACGATCTCCCGGCATTCCGCGCAGCGCGCCAGGTGCTCCAGCACCAGGGTGCGCTCACCTTCGCTCAGCGACCGCTCCACAAATGCGCTCAGCAGGTTGGCATCGGGATGCGCCGCACCCGCTGCCCTCTCTGCTTGCAGTCGCTGGCGCACGATCTTGGGAAGTTCCGCCATTACTCGTCCTTTACTAGGAACGCTGACGAACTTGTTTCTTGCGACAGCTGCCGCCGGATATCGAGATCGAGATCGCGCACGTCGGTCTCTAAAGCTTCCTCTGTTTGGGCACGGCTCATGCCGCGCCGCAACAGTCCTTCGACAATAGCCTTCCGCACGCCCCCGGCCACTCGCTCCAGCTTACGGCTCACGGTGGACTCATGCACGCCCAGCATGCGCCCGATCTCAGCCAGCCTGCGGCCATCCAGGTAGTAAGCAGCGAGGATAAACCTCTCCTCGGCGCTCAACGCGGCTAGGGCTTCATCGGTCGCTGCCACAAGCCGCGCATCACACCCAGCGGGCTGCGGGTCGCTGGCGGCGAATTGCACGCCCTCTTCTGTCTTTTCTTCCAGGCTGATCTCGCGGCGTGTGCGGCGATAGGAGTTGACGTGTTCCTGAGCCAGCACCGCTCTCAGCCAACCCTCGAGAGAGCCGCGGCCGGTGTAATGCGCCAACTTGGATGTGCGCTTGCCAGCGCGCGTCTCGGTGCCATACAGCTCGGCATAGAGAGAGTCGGCCAACTCGCGGGCCCGGACCTCATCGCGCACCATCCCATAGGCGGCGTCGTACAGCTTCACGCGATAGCGCGTCAGAAAGACCTCCCACGCACGCTCGCTTCCTGCTGCACAGGCGTGTGCCAGCACTAGCTCCTCGATGCGCAAGCTGCGGTAGAACTCGGCCGTCCGCGCCGGATCACTCTCTCCCGGCAGATATTTGGTTCCGATCTCTGCCAGGAGGCGTGCGAACTGTTCCTGCGGAAGTCCCAACTCCCGCGCTCCGCTGCGCTGGTACAGCTCGTGGGCGAGAGCCTGCAGTCGCGGTTCGGCGCCGGTGGCGGCTGCCTGCGGTCCGGGATTGGCAGCTCCGCTCATGAGAATGGCTGGATGGTACCAAGTTCGATGCAAGAAGTCGCTGCTCCGTCGTTCTCTTGAACAAGGGTCGGCACAGGCCGCGGCCTGCAGGCGGATCCACCATTTCGAAATGCCGGGCAAGTCCGGCACCGGAGGACGACCATGAAGAAGAGTTTCGGCCTAGCGCTATTAATGATAGGGGCTGGCGCGTTGCTGGCCATACCCTTTGCTACTGCACCCCGGGCGAAGGCTGGCCCGCTGCCGTCGAGCGGCTACAAGGTCCTATCGCCGATCACGCATGGAAATCTGACGATTTTCCCCGTCGTCGCAGCCACCACTCACGACACCCGCACCTTCCTTACCCTGGACGAGGGCTTGCGCTCCGGCGAAGTGGTAGTCACCGAAGCCGGCCAAATCACGCCGCTGATTCGCCGCCGCCCGGGCTATCCGGTGGCGCCACGCCGCGATGGCGCTGAGGTGAATCGCCTGGTGCTGGTCAACAATTCCGAGCGCCCTCTCATCCTGCTTGCGGGTGAAATTCTCACCGGGGGCAAGCAGGACCGGGTAATCGGCAAGGACCGCATAGTGCCCGCACACAGCGACCCGCTGGACTTGAGCGTGTTCTGTGTCGAGCCCGGCCGCTGGACCGCCACCAGCGCCAAGTTCAGCGGCCTCGACGGGCAGATGGCACAGCCCAGCGTACGCCGCCGCGCCATGGCCACCCGCGACCAGCAGCAGGTCTGGGCCGAGGTCAACAAGTCGGCTGCGGCCATGGCAGACGCAGTGCCCGAAGCTGCGGCGCGGGACCTGCGCAGCACCTCGTCCTACGCCCGCGCCTGGAGTATCGGCGCAGTAAAGCAGCAAGTGGATGCCGTGGCCGCTCCCGTGGCGCGCAGCTATGAGAGCGTGATCGGCAAGCTGCGCGACCAGAACGCCGTCGGGGTCGTGGTGGCGGTTAACGGCCAGATCGTTTGGTCCGACATCTTCGCCGGCCCGGGCCTACTGGAGAAGTACTGGCCCAAGCTGGTGCGCTCCTACGCCGCCGAGGCCCTTACGGCGCGCGCGAAACTAGGCAGCGCCGGCGTGCGCGATGCGCAGGAGTTTCTCGACAATTTCGACGGCACGCGGCAGACGGTGGAAACCGAGCCCGGAGTGTTCCGCCACACCGAGATCGTTGGCTCTGGCTTCCACGCTTTCCAGTTGACGTCGTTACTGCCCAAAACGGGTTTCGACATTCATTTCAGCAAGATGGCGGAATGAAAAGGGGTGCCTAAGGGCATGTGCGTGTGACCTTCGTAATGACGGCCGGCGGAGCTTCACGGGATAAGCTTGGCGCTAATTTGGCGAGGCAACCGGCCAGGCAACCCACGCAGCCGAATTTTGAATTTGGTTGCCTGATGCAGCAGCAGAAAAGCACTCGCGAAGGCGCAACAAAGTAGAGGTCAGCTGAGTCTAATGCAGTAGAAGTCAGGTGACCCGAGCAGAACAGAAGAACAAGGGGAGAGGGAACCTGTAAGGGTCGGAGGTGGGCTATGGGAGAAAAGTTTTCCCTAGCGGAAATGTCGGCGCTGAGAAGCGAACTGCTCAAAGGCGGGTTGGATTCCCGCCAGACGGCCGAGCTGCTGCAGTTTTTCCTGATGGGGCACGGCTACGGGGTTTCGCACGACACCGCGGTCGACGCAGCCAGCCGGGTCGAGGGCGCCGGGTTGTCGCTAGAGGCGCTGCGCACCGAACTGGAGAATTTGGCGCTCGCGATGTAACCGCATCCAGTTCGAGCGCCAACGGGAAAGCCGGGCCAACCAGCCCGGCTTTTTGGTTTCTACCCCCCTTTGCCTTCTTGTCTCCTGCTTCGGAACCGTCACGCCCCGCGCACCGGATCGGGAATCGTTCCCTCGTGCGGTCACTCGCCTTTCCTTTTGACACTCGCACGCACCGGAAACACACTCGGAACTCTGCTGACAGACTCGTGATGTGGGGTATTTCCCTCGCGTTGCAGAGCGCGGGCAAAAGCTCTGTGGCGTTCAGGGGTGCGCCCTGCAGCTTGACCAACCAAGCGAGTCCTGCCGGGGGCAGAAGTGCCGACAAAACTATTCGACAGCACCATCGTCAGCACCGCCAACGAGGCACTCGATTTCATCGGCAACATCCTCGAGTCCTCCACCGAGTACTCGATTATCGGCAAGGATGTCGAGGGCAAGATCCTGCTGTGGAACGAGGGGGCGCGTCGGCTCTACGGGTACGACCCGGAGGAGGTGGTAGGCAAGCAGAACTCCGCGATTCTGCACACTCCTGAAGACGTTGAGGCGGGCAAGCCCGCCGAACTCCTGCAGACCGCCCTGCGCGACGGCAAGTGGGAGGGCACGATCGGCCGCAGGCGGAAGAACGGCCAGCGTTTCACCGCCCGGGTAGTGCTCACGCCACGGCGCGACGCCAGCGGCCGGGTCATCGGCTTCCTGCTCATCTCCAAGGACATTTCCGAAGAGATCCGCCTCACCGATGAACTCCGCGCCACGCAGTTCTACACCCGCTCGCTGATCGAGTCCAACATCGACGCGCTGATGACCACCGATCCTGTGGGCATCATCACCGACGTCAACCAGCAGATGGAGGCCTTGACCGGCCACAAGCGCGAGGAGCTGATCGGCAGCCCCTTCAAGACCTACTTCACCGACCCGGGCCGCGCCGAGCAGGGCATCAAGCTGGTGCTGCGCGAAGGCAAGGTGACCAACTACGAGCTCACCGTCCGCGCCAAGGATGGCCGCGAGACGATGGTCTCCTACAACGCTTCCATCTTCCGCGATTCGGTGGGCAAGCTGCAGGGTGTCTTCGCCGCGGCGCGCGACATCACCGAGCAGAAGAAGCTGGAGACCCGGCTGCGGGAGTCGCAGGAATACAACCGCGGGCTCATCGAGGCCTCGGTGGACGGTCTCATCACCGTGGACCCCGGCGGCGTCATCACCGACGTGAACGAGCAAATGAGCCGCATGTCGGGCTACTCCCGCGAGGAACTGATCGGCACCCCCTTTGCCGACTACTTTGTAGATGCGGAAGCGGCCACCGCAGGGGTCAACGAGACCTTGGACAAGGGCGTAGTCACAGATTACGTGCTGACCCTGGCGCGGCGCGATGGGCAGCGCGTGCGTGTCTCATTCAACGCCTCCGTCTTTCGCGATCAGTTAGGCGCGGTGCGTGGCATTTTTGCTTCGGCGCGCGACATCACCGAGCAGTCCCGCCTCCAGTCCCAGCTTGTGGAAGAGCGCGCCTACAACCGCGGTCTCATCGAGGCATCGCTCGAGGGCCTGGTGACCGTGGACCCTATGCTGACCATCACCGACGTGAACGCCACCATGTGCCGCATGTCGGGCTACGGACGCGACGACCTGGTCAGCTCCTCTTTCCCCAACTACTTCACTGATCCGAAGCGCGCCGCCGAGGGGGTACGCCTCACGCTCGATCGCGGCGCCGTCACCAACTACGAACTCACCCTGCGTGCCAAGGACGGCCAGGAGAAGTTGGTCTCCTTTAACGCCGCCATCTTCAAGGACCAGGCAGGAGCGGTGCGGGGCATTTTTGCCAGCGCGCGCGATATCACCGAGCAGGGCCGGCTGCAGGGACAGCTCGCCGAGGAACGCGCCTACAACCGTGGCCTTATTGAGGCCTCAGTGGACGGACTGGTCACCGTGGATGAGTCGATGGCCATCACCGACGTGAACGAGACCATGTGCCGCATGGTGGGCCGGTCGCGCAACCAGATCATCAGCTCATCCTTCCCCACTTACTTTTTGGAGCGCGAGCGCGCGGCCGAAGGCGTGCGCCTGACCTTCAAGGAAGGCGCCGTAACCAAC
The DNA here is from genome assembly GCA_036001865.1 of Terriglobales bacterium. Lineage (GTDB taxonomy): Bacteria > Acidobacteriota > Terriglobia > Terriglobales > Acidobacteriaceae > DASYTX01. The sequence goes on along the minus strand of DASYTX010000163.1, from coordinate 4,986 downwards.
TACGTGCTCACGCTGCAGGCCGCCGACGGCCACCAGGTGCCGGTCTCTTTCAACGCCGCCATCTTCAAAGACCCCAGCGGCAAGACGCGCGGCATCTTCGCCTCCGCCCGCGACATCACCGCCCAGAAACAGCTCGAAGACAAGTTGCAGATTTCCCAGCGCTACACCCGTTCCCTGATCGAGTCCAACATCGATGCCCTGATGACCACCGACCCCGCCGGCATCATCACCGACGTCAACCAGCAGATGGAGGAACTCACAGGGTGCAATCGCGACGAGCTTATCGGCACTCCGTTCAAGCAGTACTTCACCGATCCGGCGCGCGCCGAACAAGGCATCACCCAGGTGCTGCGCGAAGCCAAGGTCACCAACTACGAGCTGACGGCGCGCAGCAAGCAGGGACGGGAGACCGTAGTCTCCTACAACGCCACCACCTTCTTCGATCGGGAAGGCAAGTTGCAGGGCGTCTTTGCCGCGGCCCGCGACATCACCGAACAGAAGAAGCTGGAGCAGCAACTGCGCGATCAGCAAGCCTACCTGCGCGGCCTGATCGAATCCTCGGTGGACGGGCTGGTTACCGTGGACCCGCAGGGTTTCATCACCGACGTCAACGAGCAGATGTGCCGCATGACCGGCTTTGAGCGGCAAGAGCTCCTGGGTTCGCTGTTCAAGCAGTACTTCACCGAGCCCGACCGCGCCGATACCGGGGTCAAGCGCACCCTGGCCGAAGGCATCGTGACCAACTACGACCTGGTGCTGCGCACCAAAGGCGGGCGCAAGGCCACAGTGTCGTTCAACGCCTCAGTGTTCCGCGGGGCCGACGGCCGGGTGCAGGGCATTTTCGCTTCCGCGCGCGACATCTCCGAGCAGGCCCGCCTGCAAGGTCAGCTCAACGAGCAGCAGGCCTACAACCGCTCCCTGATCGAAGCCTCGGCCGACGCCCAGTTCGCCATCGCGCCCGACGGCACCATCACCGACGTCAACGAAGAGGCCACGCGCCTGACCGGCTACTCCCGCAAGCACCTGATCAATTCCAGGTTTGCGGGCTACTTCACCGAGCCCGAGCAGGCGCGCATGGGGGTGCAAAAGACCCTGGGCGAGGGCCGGGTGATCGCCTACGAGCTGGTGCTGATCACGCGCTACGTGCGGCGCATCGCGGTGAGCTTCAATGCCGGAGTGTTTACCGATGCCAACAGCAAGCCGCTGGGCATTCTGGCGGCGGCACGCGACATTAACGAACAAAAACTGCTGGAACAGCAACTTCGCGACCAGCAGTTCTATACCCGGTCGCTGATCGAATCCAATATCGATGCCCTGATGACCACCGACCCGCTGGGCATCATCACCGACGTCAACCAGCAGATGGAGGCGCTCACCGGATATTCCCGGGAGGAACTGATCGGGACTCCAGCATGTCGCACGAGCTGCGCACCCCCCTCAACGCCATCATCGGCTTTGCCGGCACCTTGATGATGAAGCTGGCCGGGCCCCTCAACGAAGAGCAGGAGCGGCAGTTGCGGACCATTCAGGTCAGCAGCAAGCACCTGCTTTCGCTGATCAACGATCTGCTTGACTTGGCCAAGATCGAGTCCGGAAAGGTGGAACTCAGCTGTGAGCCGGTGGACTGCCGCAAGCTGCTGGAGGAGGTGGCCAGCACGCTGCGGCCCATGGCGGAAGAAAAAGGCCTCGGCTTCGAAGTCTCGGCGCCGCTCAAAGAATTGGTAATCGACACCGATTGGCGTGCCCTGCGGCAGATCCTGTTGAACCTGGTGAACAACGCCATCAAGTTCACGGCAGAGGGCAGCGTGCGAGTGGAAGTACAACAACGCCCGGTGAACGGCTTGCAGGCCACAGAATTTGCCGTCATTGACACCGGGGTGGGGATCCGTCCCGAAGACCAGGAACGCCTCTTCCAGGCCTTCAGCCAAGTGGACGCGCACACGCGCCGCCGCGAAGGTACAGGCCTGGGCCTGCACCTCAGCCAGAGGCTCGCCCAGTTGCTGGGCGGCCAGATCAGTGTGGAAAGCGAATACGGAAAGGGCAGCACCTTCCGGCTAGTCGTGGGGGTGCCTGAGAAGACGGCGACAGCATATGCCAGCGCGCATTCTTGTAATTGAAGACAATCCGACCAACATGGAGCTGATGACCTTCCTGTTGCGCTCCTTCGGGCACACGACTTTGAGCGCCAGCGACGGCAACGGGGTGTTGGATCTGCTGCGCCAGGAACGCCCAAACCTGGTCCTGTGCGACGTCCAATTGCCCGGCCGCGATGGCTACGAGATCGCGCGTGAGGTCAAGGCTGACAAGTCGCTCCAGCATATTCCCCTGATTGCCGTGACGGCTTACGCCATGGTGGGGGACCGAGAGAGGCTGCTGTCGATGGGTTTCGATGGCTACATTGCCAAGCCTATCGACCCGGAGACCTTCATCGACCGGGTGCATTCATTTCTGCTCCCGGAGCAGCGGGGGGCGGCAGCGGCCTTGGCCGAAACCGCGCAGGCAGCGGTGCCGGTGACCGTTCGCAACGGCGCCAAGGTGCTGGTGGTGGACGATTCCGAGGTAAACCTGAACCTCATGCGAACCTTGCTTGCCCCCAACGGGTTCGAAGTGATCACCTCGGCCACCATCGAGGACGGGCTGGCCGCGGCGCGCACCAACCGGCCCGACATCATTGTCAGCGACGTGCACCTGGCCCACCGCAGCGGCTATGAACTGGTCACCACCCTGAGCAATGACCCCGAACTGCGCTCCATTCCGTGCATCATGATCTCCTCGACCTCCACCGACGCCTCCGCCGAATCAAAAGCCCTCCAGGCAGGGGCCAAGCTCTTCATCATGCGACCAATCGACCCTGAGGACCTATTGGCGGAGATCAGCAAGCATGTGCCTTGCGGGAAGTGAAGTTGGATCCGGTGGTGAGAGGGATGCAGCCGAAGAAGAACATCCTCGTGGTGGACGATGACCGGGTGCTGGTGGCCTGGATGTCGGAGCAGTTGCGCGCCAGGGGTTTCAACGTGGTCGTGGGATTTGACGCCATGCAGGCCATCATGGCTGCTCAGCGCACCCCTTTGTCGGCCGTCCTGCTTGACGTGCAGATGCCCGGCGGCACCGGCCTTGAGGTGCTGAAGCGGCTCAAGTCCTCGACCAAGACCCGCAACGTTCCGATCATCGTGGTGACCGGCAGCATTGAGCCCGACTTCGCCTGGAATGTCACGGCGCTTGGCGCCGATGCAGTCCTGTTCAAACCGGTGGAGTTCGACGAACTCCATCATGTTCTCTGCCAGTCCATGGACAAGTCATACGCCTAGGACGGCGGAAACGGAGACCAAAGCTTGCGCATTCGCAAGGAAGTAAAGGAGTAGATATGGCAGTAGACAACGATCCCGAAGTGCAGAGCGAACTGGCGATGGTTTTTGTGGAGGATTGCCCGCGAATGCTCTCCGATCTCGACAAAGCTCTCCAGGCGCGCGACCTAGGCGCGGTGGAAGCCGCGGCCCATGCCCTGAAAAGCTCGCTGGGAAACTTTGGCAAGACCGAAGCTTTCCAGGCCGCGGCACGACTGGAGCACATGGCGTTCCATGGAAGCCTTGCAGATGTGAAGCGGATTGCACTCTCGCTAGCGGAGGAGGTCCAGCGGCTGTCGAGAGAGCTTGCTGGAAAGGCACATAAAGCAAGCGCTTGAAGGTATCGCCGCGTAGAAAAGGGAGCGTCCTAAAGGGGCCACGATGGCAGAGATCCTTATTGTCGAAGATGACCCGGCCAGCCGCGAGTATCTGCGGACTGTCCTGGAATATGGTGGGCACACGGTGATCGAGGCCGCAGACGGCGTGGAAGGGCTGGAGAAAGTGCGCGCCCGGCACCCCGATCCCATCGTCTGCGACGTACTCATGCCCAAGATGGACGGCTTCCAGTTCGTGCGTGAATTGCGGGCCGACGCTGCACTGGCCGATACCCGGGTCATCTTCTGGACCGCCACCTATAACAGAGAGGAGGCGGCCGGGCTGGCGGCGGTGTGCGGCGTCGAGGAGGTGCTGGGAAAGCCGGCCGAGCCGGAGACCATTCTGAGTGCCGTCGAAACTGTGCTGCGCAAGCCGCGCAGGATGCGCCCTCTTCCGTCGGCCGACGCCTTTCAGCGCGAGCACCTCCAGCTCCTGCTGGAAAAGCTTTACCTGAAGGCCCGCGTGGAAGAGACCAACGAGCGGCTGAGTGAGTTGGTTCGCGTGGTGCAGAGCGTGGCCACGGAACAGCTTCCCGACCGGTTGCTGCAGGAGGTGTGTGGAGCGGCGTCCCAACTGGTCGGGGCGGCCTCTGCCGCGATCGTGCTCCTTCCCCCTCATGACCGTCGCCAGCACTGCTATCAGTCCGGGGCCTGCGACCAGCCCGGCTTCTGCGATGGTCCCGAGTCCCGAAGGCGGCTGGAAACACTGGCCCCCAAGCTGCTGGCGGAGCTGTCGGCCTCAACGCGCTCCGCCCGTTTTGATGATTTCCGAGACTTGATCGGGAAGGAGCTTGATTTTCTCGCGGGAACCAACCGCGCCTTGCTGCTGGCCACCATCTGTTCGAGCAACGAACTGTACGGCCTTTTGGTCTTAGCCGGAGCGGTGCACCAGGACCGGTTCAGCGGGGAGGACGAGGGCATTGCCCTCACCCTGTGCTCGCAGTTCGCGGTCGCCTACGAGAACCTGCTGCGCTATGAAGAACTGAAGAACCGGGCCGAAGCCCTAGAGCGGGAGGTTGCCGACCGAAAGCGCGCAGAGGCGAAGCTGCGCCAATCTGAAGCGCGCTTCCGCCGGCTACTGGAGTCGGCGCCCGACGGCATGGTGATCCTGGACCAGCAGGGCCGAATTGTCCTGGTCAATGCCCAGGCGGAAAAGTTCTTCGGCTATACCCGCGAGGACCTGTTGTCCAAGGAGCTGGAAGTCCTCGTTCCAGGGCGTTTCCAGGCGGAGCTTGCCGCCTACCGCTCTCGCTATATTTCCGATTCAT
>DASYTX010000162.1:0-8315 GCA_036001865.1 Terriglobales bacterium | reverse complement strand
CAGGCGTGCTTCTTGTCGTTGACTTCCTTCCCATCGAAGGGCGTGTAGTAGAGGAGGATCTTGACGCAATCGGCGCCGGCCTCTTTGAGGCGCCGCACCGACCAGTTGTCGAGCAGGTCGGGCCTGCGGCCAGGACCGGTCTTGTCGTAGCCGGTCTTCTCATAGGCCAGCAGCAGGCCGGCGTTCTTGGCGCGCCGCTTGGACGCGGGCAGCCCCCACTCGGGATCGAGCAGGATGGCGCTGGCGTGCGGCGTGAGCACCTCCGTGACCAATGACTTGAACTCCTCCATCATGGCATCGGTGGCGTCGCGTCCGGACTCCTTGGCCAGTGCCTTCTTGAGCGACCCGCGCTGGTCCATGGCGGCCGCCGCAATGATGCCGCGCTCGGTAGAAACGTTTTTGAGTCCCTTGAGTTTTCCAGGGGTGAGTTTCACGATTTTCCTCCTATGAGTGCTGGGCGCCCACGGCGCAGTTTGTCATTCTACTAGGAGCTGCGAGCCAAGAGCCAAAAGCTACGCACCAGCGACCCTGAGCTCCAAGAGCTTCTTCTGTTCCGCAATCAGCACCTCTACGCCCCGCCGCGCCAGCTCGATCATGCGCTGGAGCTGGTCGTCATCGAACGGACGCTGCTCAGCCGTTGCCTGCACTTCCACCAGCTTCCCGCTGCCGGTCATGACAACGTTCATGTCCACCTCGGCGCGGGAGTCCTCCTCGTAGGTCAGGTCGAGCATGATCTCGCCATCCACGATTCCCACGCTGGTGGCTGCCAGGTAATCGCGGATGGGCACAGCCGCCAGTGTGCCCGCCTCAACCAGCTTCTGCATGGCAAGCGCCAGCGCGACAAAGCCACCTGTCACCGAAGCTGTGCGCGTGCCGCCGTCGGCCTGGATGACGTCGCAATCCACCCAGATGGTGCGCTCGCCCAGACGGCTCAAGTCGACCACCGCGCGCAGGGCGCGGCCGATGAGGCGCTGGATCTCCTGGGTGCGCCCGGCAGGGCGTGCGCGCATGGAGTCGCGCTGGGTGCGCGTGAGAGTGGAGCGCGGCAGCATGCCGTACTCGCCCGTGACCCATCCCTTGCTGCTGTTGCGCAGCCACTGTGGCACGGTCTCTTCCACGCTGGCCGTGCAGATCACGCGCGTGTTGCCCAGCTCGATCAGCACCGACCCTTCGGCGGTCGCGATGAACTCCGGCGTGATCTTTACCGGTCGCATCTGGTCGGGTGCGCGATTGTCGCTGCGAAAGACCATGGGTTCCAGAAACGTAAACGAACTACCCGCCGATGTCCACGTGCTCGACGTTCTCGATGGCGTGGCCCAGAAAGCGCTCGCCCAGGCGGCGGAACTTCTCAGCCGAATCGGTGGCGAAGTAGGAAATCTCCGAGCCCGTTGAACCCTTCCGTGGCCCGTCCAACCTGAGATACTGGGCAACCACGTGGGCGGTAGATTCAGCCGAGTCCACAATCTCAATCCGCCACGGCGCAACGCTGCGCAAAACGGGGGCAATCAGGGGATAGTGGGTGCAGCCCAGCACCAGCACATCGGGGCCGGTCTCATAATCCTGGAACACCTCGTCCAGATAGGTGTGGGCCACGCGTTCGGTCACCGGATGATCGACCCACCCTTCCTCGATCAAGGGAACGAACAGCGGGCACGCTTTCTCGCAGGCCGTGACGCCGCGAGCTTCGAGAGCGCGCTGGTAGGCATGACTGTTGATGGTGGCTTCGGTGGCGATCACCACTGCCTTGTTGCGCCGGGTGACCGCCGCGGCACGTGCGGCACCGGGCTCCACCACGCCTTCCACGGGGATGCTCACCGCCTCGCGGATGCGGTCCAGCGCCAGCGCGGTGGCTGTATTGCAGGCGATCACCAGCATCTCCGCACCCTGTTGCTGCAGAAAGCGGGCGGCCTCGCTGGCGTACTTTGCCACCGTCTCCACCGACTTCGATCCGTAGGGGAGGCGGGCAGTGTCGCCGAAATAGAGGTAACGTGCGTCAGGAATTTGCGCAAGCAACTCCCTGAGCACGGTCAAGCCGCCCACGCCGGAGTCAAAAACGCCAATGGAGACGCGCCGGGTCATTCCAGTTGCGTCATCAATTCGTCGATCCTGCCGACATCATAAAAGGTCATAAGGTCCGCATGCCCGGCAAGTGTCTCCCGTTCCTTGCCCTCAACCAGGATCTTCACTCGCCGGACGCCCGGCAGATTGGCGGCCAGGGTCTTCACCACCGAGGCGACGGTGAGCGTTTCCACAAACACGCCAGAGCGATGGCCGTCGGCGAAAGTGGCGTTGGTGTCCACGACTGCCAAGTTGTCGCTGACCAGGAAAACCGCGCGCACATCGGCGCCGGGAGCAAGCTTGTGCGGTGACGGGTCGCCCGTGTACTCGGTCAAAAGCGCGTGCAGCACGGCGCGCGCCCGCTGGCTGGGCTCGCCCGGTAGCGCCATCTGGACGTCCCGCGGTCGCAGCACGCCCTCAAAGTCATAAGCGATGTACAGAGGAACGCGCTCGACCGGACCTGCGGCCGGAGGTGATACCGGCTGCGTATAGGCAATGCGTCGCGCCTGCTCCTCTTCCTTTTGCTTCAGGACAAACACGTAGCCGCCGGTACCGATAACAGCGGCCAGCATGATAGCGAAGGCGATCTTCAGTGCCCGTCCGCTCACCGCGCCTCCGCAATCCGGGGTCGGAGGTTGATTACAGCGGTGGCCACCGCACTGGCCAGCTGCTGCTGGTAATCAGCAGCTAGCAGGGATTCCGGTTTTGCCTTTGGCGGGCCGACCTCGATGGCGAACGCGGCCGCAGCGATGTTGTTCAACGGCCGTATTGCCGCAGAGAGCACCTGCGAGGGCACGTCCTTGGCGGCAAGCCGCTTTTGCACTTCCCCGGCCGCGACCCGGCTGGCCGACGTGAACGCTGATTGCGCACTGTCCCATCGCAGGAAGGCCGCTGGGATGGCATCCGACGACTCCAGCATCGCAGTGAAGATACGCACCGCCGGTCCCGAGGAGCCGGCATGGATGCTAATGAAAAGTGCGGGATGGGCGCTGCTGGTCATCGCCGCTCGCTGTTCCGCTGTAAGCGTGAGGTCGCCATCGCGCAGCATCATCGTAGCAATGCCACGCTGCTGGAGTTCATTGCGTAGTTGCCGCGCGAGGGCGAGCGTCACGTCTTTTTCGGCGAGGTCCGCGGCCAGCGCGGCGCCCCGCTCCTCTCCGCCGTGACTGGCATCAAGCACGACGAGATATGCTGGTGGGCTAGGAAATGTAGTTGTACTAGGTGGCGAAGGAAGTACCGCAACCGGCGATCCGGGCTGCAACTCGGGTACCGGCTGTTGCGCTGCTGGTGCCACGGCCGGGAACGTTGGTGCTGTAACCTGCGCCGCCGGGCCAGGCGCTGCCGCCACCCTGATCGTACGGCCCCCATTGGCGAAGGTGGCCATCAATGGCACGGACCCGGTGACGGTCAGCTCGGCGCGCCCGTTGCTCTCTACGTAAGACAGTGACGAGGCTGGTGCACCATCGAACTTGATGACTTCGTTGTCCGAGATTACCGGCTCGCGAAGAAAGGTCATGCGGAGCTTGCCGGGTTCGGTGCTGATAACTGGATTTACTGGAGCGGTGAAGGTGACCACCAGAGCGTCGTTCCGGACCTCACTGCGAAAATGGGTAGCGACATTGCCCACGAACAGGCGGCGCGCGGCAGGATGTGATTTCACCTCCACGTTCAGGAATCGCGCCAGAAGCGTGGGAAGCGAGGCAAGCGGAATCAGCCCGCGATTGTTCTCAAAAAAAAGTGGCCCCTCCATCCTGACTTTGGCGCCACGCACCCTGCCTTCATTCTTACCTGGCTTGAACTCGGCATCGATCTGGTTGAACCGCAGCTTCCAGGTATTGCCATCCAGCCGGGCATTGAGCTTGCCCAGCGGCTCAAGAGCTTCAAGCAGACTGACATACTGCTGGCCATCGCGGTCCACCACGGGAAGGGAATAGGCGGCGGAGGCCGTGTAAATCGAGACCCGTTTGTCCTCGGCTGACGGCGCAGTCAGCAGAAGCACTGCCAGGATGGCTGTAGTCAAAGCTGCCGGGCGGCTGCGGACGGCACTACTCCAGCGCATAAATGGTCAGACCGCTGAGCAGCTTGGGATAGAAGTCAGTGGATTTCTGCGGCAGCACTTCTCCAGCAAACGCCATATCGCGTACCTGCTCGATGCGCACTGGGTTCATGAGAAAAGCAACGTTGGCGCCGCCCCCGCGGACACGTTGCACGGCCTCCCGCGCATCCCGCAGGTAGCCGATATGCTTTTGCTCCCGCACCGCCTCTTCGCTGATGCCCAGCACACCTTCGATCACGACCCTGTGCAGGCGCACGATATCAAGTTCAGTCTGTTGCGAGGAGAGCCCCTCCAAGGCCGGGTGCGGCGCGCCGCGATTGGCTAGAAAAAGGAAAGCGCTCAAGCTGGTTACGGCCAACATTGCCGTCTCGCCCGCGGACGTTTGCGGCAGCAAGGCGGTAGGGTTCTGCGCGTCGAACTCTTTCGTTACATCGCGCACGTTGAAAAAGCTACGCGACTCGCGCACAAGGTCTCCGGGCGAGAACTTCGACAGGCCAAAGAGCACGCGGTGCGTGGGCAAGATAACCACGCCCTCGCCGTACACGTTGAAGAAGGTCATCATCACCCGGTCATAGGGAGCTTCGCCCGGCTCGGGGGCTGGGCCGGATTGCGTGCGCCGTTCCGCCTGGTAGTTGAGTGCGGTCTCGTAGCGGTGATGACCGTCAGCAATGATTAGCTTCTTGTCCGCCATGTTGCTGCGGATGAGCTCCACCAGCCCAGGAATCCGCCACACGCGATGGCACACGCCATAGTCATCGCCAACCTGCAGGTCGGGCGGATAGCGCATGATTCGGCCCAAGGCTTCGTCCACCTCCGCCGCGGGATCGCTGTAGAGCATGAAGAGCTGGCCGAAGTGGGCACTAGTGGCACGCAGCAGATTCAGGCGATCGACCTTGGGTGCCGCCAGGGTCTGCTCGTGCCGGAACACGATGCCGGCGCTGTAGGGCTCGAGCTTGCCCAGTCCAATAAACCCGCGCCTGATGTACTGCCTTCCGGGCGACCCAGGCACAACGAATTCTTGCGAATACGCATAGAGAGTTGGCTCGGAATCCTGGACCAGCACTCCTTCTTGCCGCCACTGTCGAAAGTAGGCGGCGGCCCGGGTGTACACATTTTCCCCACCGTCGCCCGGCTGGCGCTTGCCGAGAATGATTCGCACCAGATTGTTGGGATGAGCGGCGTAATAACGCTCCTGCATCTCAGCCGTTATCTTGTCGTAAGGCTGAGTCACCACCTTTTGGAGGGGCACCGCGTCCGTGTTATATCGCCACGCGGCGAAGGGATAAACGGTAGCCATCTGCAGAATCTAAAATTCTAGCAAGACATTCCAGAAAACCCGCTCCCCGAGAGCGCTCATCCTAGATAGTGTAATCCCGCGCCTCCGAACAGGCCTGCGACGGGTTGTTTGCGCTGTGGTACCATCGGCAAAAATAAAGACGCAATTATGGCCCGGCGCAGCGACGGGCGGGGTTTTGGCCTTCCACGACAGGGTGATGTCATGCCGGCATCCGCATCTTCACGGGACAGAACCCCCCTCTGGATCCTAGTGGGCAAGCAAGTCCTGCGGCTGCTGTTTGTCAGTGCCGTCTTCGTTCTGTGCACGATTTTGGCCGCGTGGGCACAAGGCGGTGACCAGGATGTGCACGTTCTACCCCGGGTCAAAACGCCCGAGAAGGCCTCCCAGCCAAGTGATCCCGCCTTGCGCACTCATACCAAGCCAATCCAGGTCGAGGTAGATTTGGTCCTGGTGCCGGTGACCATCACCGATCCTCTGAACCGCCTGGTAACCGGCTTGGAAAAGGACAATTTTGAGATTTACGAAGAGAAGGTACAGCAGCAGATAAGGCACTTCTCCAGCGAGGACGTTCCCATCACGCTCGGCGTGATTTTCGATATCTCCGGCAGCATGGGCAACAAGATCGAAAAGGCCCGCGAGGCAGTAGTGGAGTTCTTCAAGACCGCCAACCCGGCGGATGAGTTCTTCATGATCACGTTCTCGGACCGGCCCGGTCTGCTGGCCGACTTCACCAAATCCGTCGAGGAGATTCAGGACAAGCTCGTCTACACCATTCCCAAAGGGCGCACAGCGTTGCTGGATTCGATTTATCTCGGAATCAACAAAATGCGTGATGGCGAGCATAGCAAGAAGGCGCTGCTCGTCATCTCCGATGGTGGCGATAACCGCAGCCGTTACACCGACAGGGAGATCAAATCGATGGTGAAGGAAGCCGATGTGCAGATCTATGGCATCGGCATATTCGATCCCAGCGCGCCCACTCCCGAGGAGATGCGCGGCCCGCAGCTGCTGAGTGAGATCACCGAGGTGACCGGCGGGCGCACCTTCACCGTCGACAATCCCAATGAGCTGGCCGATATCGCCACCAAGATTGGCATAGAGCTGCGCAACCAATACGTGCTTGGCTATCGTCCAATCAATGCAGCTCGCAATGGCCGTTGGCGCAAGATCAAGGTCAAGATTCTTCCGCCCAAGGGACTGCCGCCGCTAAATGTCTATGCCAAAACGGGATACTATGCACCCACGGAATAAGTTCCCCATCGCCGCTTTCTTTTTGATCATCGCGGTCTCGATTGCGGCGCAGACCGCGCCTCCTGCCCAGGGTCCGCAGCCCGCGTCCCCGCCAGGAGGGTCACAGACTCCCTCTGAGCAGCAGGCCCCCACTTCTCAGCCCCCGCAGCAGCCCGGGGACACCGTACAGGTTCCGAACCAGCAGGGCGAGGTGGAGCAGGGCGATAGCGGCGTGTTCGTCTTCAAGAAGGAAGTCGAGGAAGTGGTTTTGCACGCCACCGTGATTGACCAGAGGCAGCGACTGGTCACCTCACTGCAAAGGGGTGATTTCCAAGTCTACGAAGACGGGCAACTGCAGACCATCACCTCCTTCCGCCGCGAAGACATTCCGGTGGCGCTGGGGATCGTGATCGACAACTCCGGTTCCATGCGCGATAAGAGGCCCAAGGTCAACCAGGCGGCCATCAACTTGGTCCGCGCCAGCAATCCCCAGGACCAGGTCTTCGTCGTCAACTTCAATGACGAGCCCTTCCTGGATCAGGACTTCACCTCGAATGTCGCAGTGCTGAGAGAGGCCTTGGAACGCATCGAATCCCGCGGCGGGACCGCGTTGTACGACGCTGTGGTTGCGGCCGCCGATCACTTGGCCAAAGGTGGTTCGCTGGAAAAGAAGGTCTTGCTGGTAGTCACCGACGGTGAGGACAACGCCAGCCGCGAGTCGCTGGAGCAGGCCATCCGGCGTCTGCAGGACGAGAACGGGCCCACCGTGTACACCCTCGCTATCCTGGGTGACGACCGCGAGGCCCGCCGAGCCAAGCGCGCCCTGACCGCGCTTGCAGCCCAGACCGGAGGGGTGGCTTTCTTCCCTAGGGACATCAACGAGGTCGATGCCATCAGCCAGGCAGTGGCCCGCGATATCCGCAATCAGTACACGATCGGCTACAAACCCAGCAATCCGCAGAGCCGCGGCGGCTACCGCAGCGTGCGCGTGGAAGCCCAGGCCCCGGGCTATGGCAGGTTGCAGGTCCGAACGCGCAGCGGCTACTACGCCGGACAGAAGCGCGCTTCGCGATGAAACGCGGATGGGAACTTGGCGAGGCGCGACTGCGGTCGCGCCTTTTGGTTGTTACTGCGGTGTGACTTTGGTGCCGCGCATAGGCGGGTTTTGCTTGCCTGCGACTTGGCGGAATCCGCACACTGATTGACGCCCGCTTGTGGACTCACGTACGCTGGAAATCCAATGAAAGCCTTAGAGACCGGGCAGCTGCGCGTAGCCGAGGACATCACCCAGATCGTGGGCGATACCCCACTGCTCCGTTTCCACAGGCTGGTACCGCAAGGCGCCGCCGACGTCTTCGCGAAGCTGGAGTACCTGAACCCGGGAGGCAGCGTCAAGGACCGTGCGGCCATCGGGATCATCCGCCGGGCTGAGCAGCAGGGGAGGCTCAAACAGGGCGCGACCATCATCGAGGCGACGGCCGGCAACACCGGCATCGGACTGGCCCTGATTGGCGTGAGCCGCGGCTATCGTGTGGTGCTGTTTGTACCCGACAAGTTTTCGCGAGAAAAGGTCATGCTGATGGAAGCGCTCGGCGCGGAGGTGGTCCGCACCCCCGACGCTGAGGGCATGGAGGGCGCCATCCAGCGCGCCCGCAACCTCGCTGCCAGCACCCC
>DASYTX010000161.1:0-8548 GCA_036001865.1 Terriglobales bacterium | reverse complement strand
CAAGTGTTGGATTGGACTCTCAGGCGGCGGTCTTACGGATCGCGCCTCTCACTTTGTTCCTCGTCTCCTCCGGGAAGGAGGTCCACTGGTGCTTGTCTCGGCCATGGCGTTCGACTTCCCGCATGAGCTCCTGTTCATCCTTACCCTGCCCTTCCCAGGGGCAGTCCACGTCGCCAATCTCAATACAGCGGATTGAGTATTTCTCTTGGGCCATAAGTCTTCCTCTTTTCAAAGTTTGCTCTCATTAACGGATGCGGCAGTGGTCTCCGGCGTGGCCTCACCGAAAGTTTTTGTGCTGCCACCTGAGGTCTCACCTTTGGGCCGCCTAGAGTGATTTGAGGAACGCCAGCAGCTTTGCCTTCTGCGTCGTTGGCACAGAATCCGGTGTAGTGGCGACCCGTGGAGATACTTCGCAAGACATGAGCGAAGTACATGATGGCTGGCGCGCCCTGAGAGATTCGAACTCCCGACCTTCTGGTTCGTAGCCAGACGCTCTATCCAACTGAGCTAAGGGCGCGCGTCAGAGTGGTTGGAACAAGCTCGATTATAACAAACGCGGAATAGGCGCTCGTCGCGCGACCTGATCTGTCTGTGTCGTCCAGCGCAATCGTCTGCGCGAGGAGCCGGCGTTGCAGAGAGCACCATGTAGGGTGAAAAACACACCGGCCCGGCAGATAAATTGCTGCTCGTCAGTGCAAGTAAAACTTTCCAACTCCCGGGCAATTCCTTCTTGCCAGGGAACTTGCTGTGTTGGCTAAGTGCCGTATTTGCAATCGTGACAGCTTGGTAGAGGTGTTGCTGTCATATGGGCCAGACGAAGTGGCGCGCAATAGGGGCGCTCTCGAGAGTGAACTTCGGCCAGAGGTTTTCTTGAGCGCCCCTTTTGCATTTTGGCAGAACTGTTGGTGGTGCGAGCCAAAGGCTAAGAGCCAGAAGCTAGCAGCAGACGCTTCTTCTTCACACCAGCGCTACTTTCTCCCGCACATCCAGGCTGGCGCTGCGCAGCAGGGAAGCGACGACTTCGTCGCTGAGCCGCGTGGCGTCATACTCTACTCTTACGGTGTGTTCCTTTTCATCGAAGCTGATGCGGCGAATACCATAGACTTCGCGTACATTCCCGAGCGCACGCATCTCCTTCTCGCCGGGCGAGGCGCCGTAGCGGAACACTACGTCAATGGGAGTCATTTCCTGTCTTCCTGAAGCAGGTCCGAAAGCGGCCTGCCAAGTATCTAATATAGAGCACCTGAAGACATGGCACCCGACGCAACAGAGCCGGTGATGGTCAATTCCACCGAGCGCGGCGCCAAAGTGAAGGATCCCGTCTGCGGCATGGACGTTGATCCTGCCAGCGCCCACGGTGGATCAGTTGAGCACCGGGGCAAGCAGTACTTCTTCTGCAGCCCGGGATGCGCGCAGCGTTTCCGCGCTGAGCCGGAGAAGTATCTCAACCCAGACTACCGGCCCGGCGCGATGGGAATGGTACACATCGCCCCCACAGATGGCGTGCCGCCAAAGACCGCCACCCGCACCATCTACACCTGCCCCATGCACCCGGAAGCCCGCCAGCCCGGGCCGGGCAGTTGTCCCAAGTGCGGCATGGCACTAGAGCCGGAGGCGCCGGTCACGGAAACCAAAACCGAATACGTCTGCCCGATGCACCCAGAGATCGTGCGCTCCCAGCCGGGGACGTGCCCGATTTGCGGCATGGCCCTGGAGCCGCGCACCGTGGCGGCGGAAGTCGGGGACCCGGAACTCAAGAACATGTCGCGGCGCTTCTGGGTGGGGCTGGTGCTGACACTGCCGCTTCTTGTCCTCTCGATGGGCGGGATGTTCCTGCGCCTCGGCGTGGCGCCACGCGTTTTCACCTGGCTCCAATTCGCGCTGGCCTCTCCGGTTGTCCTTTGGGGCGGATGGCCATTCTTCGAGCGCGCCTGGGCATCGCTGCGCAGCCGCCACTTCAACATGTTCACCCTGATCGGCATGGGCGTTGCCGTGGCCTACATTTACAGCGCGGTGGCGACCATCGCCCCGAGAATTTTTCCGCACGCGTTCCGGCATGGCGGGGAAGTAGAGGTCTACTTCGAGGTGGCCGCCGCCATCACCGTGCTGGTGCTCCTCGGACAGGTGCTGGAGTTGCGCGCGCGCAGCCGAACGGGAGCAGCAATCCGCGCACTCCTCGACCTCGCTCCCAAGATCGCGCGCCGCATCAACCCTGACGGAACGGAGGAGGACGTCTCGCTCGATCAAGTGCACCCGGGCGACCGCCTTCGGGTCCGCCCCGGCGAGAAGATCCCGGTGGATGGTGTGGTGCTCGAGGGCGCGAGTGCGGTGGAGGAATCCATGGTGACCGGAGAATCAATCCCGGTGGAGAAAGGCCCAGGGAGCAAGCTGATTGGCGGCACCGTCAACCAGACCGGCTCCATGGTCATGCGCGCCGAGCGGGTAGGCTCGGAGACGCTGCTGGCGCAGATCGTGCGCATGGTCGCCGAGGCGCAGCGCAGCCGCGCCCCCATCCAGCGCCTGGCCGACAAGGTCTCGGCCTATTTTGTCCCTGCCGTCATGCTGATGGCGGTGGCGACCTTCCTCATCTGGGCGCTGCTTGGGCCCGAGCCCCGCATGGCATACGCCATCGTCAATGCTGTGGCGGTGCTGATCATCGCTTGTCCCTGCGCCTTGGGCTTGGCCACGCCGATGGCCATCATGGTGGGCACCGGGCGAGGCGCCACCGCGGGCGTGCTGATCAAGAACGCCGAAGTGCTCGAGATCATGGAGAAGGTTGACACGCTGGTGATTGATAAGACCGGCACCATCACCGAGGGCAAACCTAAGCTGGTGTCAGTTGTCACTCTGCCGGGACAGGATGAACGAGAGCTGCTGCGGCTCGTTGCCAGCCTGGAGCGCGCCAGTGAACACCCCTTGGCGGCAGCGATTGCGGCGGGAGCGCTCGAGCGGGGTGTCCAGTTAAGCGAAGTCCGCGATTTCAAATCGCTTACCGGCCGAGGCGTCGTGGGCAAGGTGGACGGCAGGGCAGTGGCAGTTGGCAATCAGAAGCTCTTTGAGGAACTCGGCATTGCCGCCAGCGAATTGCAGGCGCGCGCGGAGGAACTGCGCCGTGAAGACCAGACGGTGATGATGGCGGCGGTGGACGGCAAGGCTGCAGGGCTGCTCGGCGTGGCCGATCCCATTAGGCCGTCGAGCGTAGAGGCCATCCGCGAGCTGCGGCGGCAGGGAATCCGAGTTGTTATGCTGACCGGCGACAGCCGTAGCACGGCGGAAGCCGTGGCCCGCAAGCTGGGCATCGACGAATTTGAGGCTGAAGTCTTGCCGGAGCGAAAGTCGGAAGTAGTCAAGCGCCTTCAGCAGCAAGGGCGCATAGTGGCCATGGCGGGAGACGGCATCAACGATGCTCCCGCCCTTGCGCAGGCGCATGTAGGCATTGCCATGGGGACGGGCACCGACGTAGCCTTGGAAAGCGCCGGCATCACTCTGGTCAAAGGCGACCTGCGGGGCGTGCTGCGCGCACGGCGTCTGAGCCAGGCCACCATGCGCAACATCCGTCAGAACCTTTTCTTCGCTTTCGTTTACAACATTCTGGGCGTGCCGATCGCGGCAGGGGTTTTGTATCCGTTCTTCGGGGTGTTGCTCAGCCCCATCATTGCTGCCGCCGCCATGAGCTTCAGCTCGGTATCAGTGATCGCCAACTCGCTGCGGCTGCGACGCCTTGCCTTGTAAGGCATTCAACCGCCGAGTACGCAGAGGACGCCGAGACAGGCACGCAGACCTGGGCGCTCCTTGCGTCCTCGGCGCTGAAACTACAGCTTGTTCAGATAGTCGATCACGTCGGCCCGCGTCCAATCGAGTGCGCCGACGAACTTGCGCCGCAGGATGCCGTTGCGGTCGATGATGTAAGTCTCCGGATACTTGAAGGTGCCATATAACTCGCTGCTGCGGCGTTGCGGGTCGCGAACCGTCAGCAGATTGATCTTGTTGTTCTCCAAGAAGCTGCGGTAGGTACCCTCGTTCTCGTCGAGACTGATGGCCAGCACCACCACCTGGTCTTTCATCCTTGATTGCAGCGCGGTGAGCGACGGCATCTCTTCGATACACGGCGGGCACCATGTGGCCCAGAAGTTCAGCACAACGATCCTGCCGCGCAGCTCGCGTAGGGAGACGGTGCGGTCTGCATCCTGGACGGTAAACTCCGGTGCCGGGCTGCCGACCAGCGTCGGTTTAGTGCCGCGGTCGCACCCCCCCAAGAGCATGGCGAGCGCGAGCAGCAGGACCGAGTACCTGCGCATGACCCTTATAATAGCTAGTTCTCCGCACTTATGGAGCCGCACCTGACACCGCGAGAGGCAAGGCGCCCCTCCCCCTGTCCAGAAGTCTCGGTCATTGTGCCCGCGCGCAACGAGGAAGCCTGCCTTGGCGGCTGCCTCTATTCGCTGGTGGGCCAGGAAGCCGTCAACTTCGAGGTTCTGCTGGTCGATGATGGCTCCACCGACCGCACCCGCGAGATCGCGAGTGCCTTTCCCGATGTGACGGTGCTTGTGGCCGACCCGCTGCCCACTGGCTGGTGCGGGAAGCCGAATGCCTGTTCCACCGGCGCCAGGCACGCGCGCGGCGAATGGCTGCTATTCACCGACGCAGATACCGTTCATCTGACCGGCTCGCTGGCCCGCAGCCTGCGCGAGGCGCGGGAGCACCGGGTCGCGCTGCTCTCCTATTCTCCATCGCAAGAGCTGCACGGGCTGTTGCAGCGGGCCGTAATGCCGGTGATCTTCGCCGAGCTGGCCACGACCTACAAGCCCACGGAGATCAACGACCCACTGTCACGCACGGCCGCAGCCAACGGTCAGTATTTGCTGGTTTCGCGTGAGGCCTACGACGCCGTCGGCGGGCATGCAGCCGTGGCCACCAGCCTGCTCGAGGACGTGGCGCTGGCTCAAGCTGTCAAGCGCTCCGGCAGGAAGATACGCTTCCGCTTCGGCGGTGACGCAGTTCGGACGCGCATGTACCGCAGCTTCACCCAGATGCGCGAGGGCTGGACCAAGAACCTGGCGCTGTTGTTCGCCTCGCCAGAGCGGCTGGCAGCATTGCGCCTGCTCGAGTTCATGCTGATTGTCAGCGGCCTGGGCTTGGCCGCAGCCGGGGCGGCCCGCGGGCGGCCGCTCGCTGCGCTGATGGCGGGGCTGGCGTCGGCCCTCACGTATGTGGGCTTCGTCATCCGCGCCCGCAAGGCTCACTCCGGAAAGCTGGCGACGCTGCTGGCGGTCTTCGGTCTGCCATTTTTTTCGTACCTTTTGCTGCGCTCGCGACTCTATTACAAGTGGCACAAGCCAATTACATGGAAGGGACGCCAGTACTCAACCGAACCGGCGCCACCGCCGACCAGCAGCCCGGCCGCGCAGCCGGCCGCCACAGGAGCACGATGGTCTATCTGACCCGGCGGGCGGAATTTTCCGCCTCGCACTACTACCACAACCCGGAACTGACGCCGGAGGAGAACCGGCGCATCTTCGGCAAGTGCAATAATCCGCACGGCCACGGGCACAACTACACCTTGGAGGTCACGGTAAAGGGCGACGTAGACGCGCGCTCCGGATTCGTGTTGGACCTCACGGAACTGAAAGCGATCCTGCAGCGCGAGGTGCTGGACGTCATGGACCATCGCTTCCTCAACAAGGAAGTGCCGGAGTTCCGCTCGCAGATTCCCACCACTGAGAACCTGGCGGTCGCTATCTGGACGCGGCTGCAGCCCAAGCTGCACGTGGCGCGGCTCCACCGCGTGCGCGTATACGAGACGCCGGACCTGTTCGTTGACTTCTACGGAGAACCATGAAGGCGCACCTCACCAGGCGCTACTTGTTCTCAGCGTCGCACCGGCTGCACAGTGACCAGATGAGCGAGGAGGAGAACCTCCGCATCTACGGCAAGTGCAACAACGTGTACGGCCACGGACACAACTACGCCTTGGAGGTAACCGTGGCCGGGAAAGTTGATCCGCGCACCGGCATGGTCTGCAACCTCGTCGAGCTTGACAACTTTATCGAGCGCGAGGTGCTGGAGCGGTTTGGGCACGAGAACCTGAACACGCTGCCGCAATTCCAGGCAGTCGTTCCCACAACTGAGAACCTGTGCGTCGAGATCTACCGCGCGCTGGCCGAGGGCTTCGCCATGGCACGGGTGGAAAAGGTGCGCCTGGAGGAAACTTTGATGAATTCCTTTGAGTACTGCGGCGGGGAAGAAGCCCGAGTTTGAGAATGGAACCCAGCTTATGAAAAGGGAAGTAGAACCGGTCACACTAACGAGCGCGAGCACGCAGGAGCTGTTGCGCGAACTGCTCGTCCGCTTGGGCGAGGACCCGCAGCGCGATGGCCTGTTGCGCACCCCGGAGCGCATGGCACGCGCGCTGGAGTACCTGACCAAGGGCTACCGCGAAGACCCGGGCAAGATGCTCAAAGGGGCGTTGTTCGACGTCAGCTACGACGAGATGGTGATCGTCAAAGACATCGAAATCTTCAGCCTGTGCGAGCACCACTTGCTACCGTTCTTCGGCAAAGTGCACGTAGCTTACATTCCCAAGGGCAGGGTAATCGGACTAAGCAAGATCCCTCGCCTGGTCGATATTTTCGCCCGCCGCTTGCAGGTGCAGGAGCGGCTGACTACCCAGATCGCCGAGACCATACAGCACGCTATCGAGCCGCAGGGTGTGGGCGTGGTGATCGAGGCCCGCCATCTCTGCATGATGATGCGCGGAGTCGAGAAGCAGCATTCGGCAGCGGTCACGTCCTCCATGCTGGGTGTCTTTCGCGACGAGCAGGAGACCCGCCAGGAGTTCCTTTCCCTCATCCGCGCCAAAGGTTTCAACGGGAGTTGAGTGTCGGCCGCCGAGACGCCCCTGTTTTCCTATCCCCAACCGCCGAAGCGATAGCGCGGCGTGGGTCTCGGGAAGAGCTTGATAAGGACCACGCCGGCGACGAAGCCACCGACATGCGCCCAGAAGGCAATGCCCCCGCCGGATGCCTGGCGCGACATAGAGGTGGCAGCGCCGCTCAGGAACTGCACCACAATCCAGAAGCCCAGCACCAGCCACGCCGGAAGCCACGTGAAGTAAAGAAAGAAGAACGGAATCAGGGTCAACACCCGTGCTGAAGGATAGAGCAGAAAGTAAGCGCCCATCACGCCGGCGATGGCGCCGCTGGCGCCCACGCTGGGAATCTCAGAGTTGGGGTTGAAGAAAATGTGTACCAGCGAGGCACCGAGTCCGCTCAGTAGGTAGAACAGCAAGTAGCGGAAATGGCCAAGGTATGCCTCAACGTTGTCGCCAAAGATCCACAGCGCCCACATGTTGAAGATGATGTGCAGCCAGGAAGCGTGCATGAACATCGAGGTCAGGAAAGGCAGCACGGCGGGGACTACGCCGACTGTCTCGGTGCGCAGCAGGCCGAGCACGTGGTCCGGCACCAGGCCGAACTGAAACATCAGCACCGTGCGGCTGCGGTCATCCAGCGCCAGCTCAAAGAAGAACACCAGCACATTGAGCGCAATGATGAAGTAGGTGATGAACGGCGTGGCCATGCGGGGCGCATCATCGCGGATGGGAATCATGGCTTCAAGCCGCCTTGTCGGTGAGCTTAGGAGGGCATCGCCATCATCTGAGTTGACCGCAGCGCGAGAAGCATCCACGATAGCAGAAGACGATGAACGGCGTCCTCGTCATCGACAAGCCTGCGGGCCTCACCTCGCACGACGTGGTCGCACGCGTGCGCAAGCTCGTAAGTGAGCGTGCCGTCGGCCATCTTGGGACCCTTGATCCCATGGCCACGGGCGTCCTGCCGCTGGTCATCGGCCGCATGACGCGGCTGGCGCAGTTCTACACCACGGCAGAGAAGGGCTACGAAGGCCAGATCCGCTTCGGCTTCGCCACCGATACCTACGACGCCGCCGGCGAGCCACTCGGGCCCGCCCAGGAGGTCCACCTCACCCTGGACCAGGTAAACGAACTAGCCGCCCGCTTTCGCGGACGCATTGAGCAGATGCCGCCACCCTTTTCCGCCAAGAAGATCGCCGGCGTGCCGGCTTACAAGCTGGCACGCAAGAAGAAGGACTTGGAACTCAAGCCGGTGCAGGTTGAGATCAAGGAGTTCGAAATCTTGTTCGTGGAAGGTGACCGCGCCGCCTTTCGCGCCCGGGTCGCCTCCGGAACGTACCTGCGCTCCGTGGCGCATGACATGGGCCAATTGCTCGGCGTCGGAGCGCATCTCGCCACCCTGCGGCGGACCGCCGTCGGGGAATTCAGCCTCGAGGACGCCAAGACGCTCGAACAGGTGGAAGAAGCCGTCCGACAGGATGAAGCCGAGGAACTTTTTGTTCATCCCCGACGGCTCTTGCCTGAGTTTCCTGCGGTCACGGCCACCGACGAAAGCGCTGCTAAGATCCGCCACGGCCACGCCGTCAACCTGCCGGAGATGTCCCGTGCGCGCCAGGTAAAGGTCTTTGCCGGGCAGTCCGAGTTGATCGCCATCGCCAGAAGGGTAGCGGGAACGCT
>DASYTX010000160.1:0-18954 GCA_036001865.1 Terriglobales bacterium | reverse complement strand
GAAATCAAGAATGTCGTCGCTCGTGAATGGTCTGCCACGATGCGAAGCGATGCTTTGTGCCTTTCGGCCGTCAGCAGATCGGACAGAGCGTGCTTCTCGGAATCTGGAAATAACAACCATGCAGCGTGGCCGATTCATGGCTGAAACAGGTCGGTGTCGTAGTTGGAGACTTTGCCCTGCAGTACAGCCGCCAGGCGCTCCAGCCCCGCGCCGGTGTCGATAGAGGGCTTGGGCAGGGGCTCGAGGCGCCCGTGGGCATCGCGGTTGAACTGCATGAATACCAGGTTCCAAAGCTCGATGTAGCGGCCGCAGTCGCAGCCGAACTGGCAGTCCGTGTGGCCCTGGTCGCTGCCGGCGGGGCCGACATCGATGTGGATTTCCGAGCAGGGGCCGCAAGGGCCGGTGTCGCCCATGGCCCAGAAGTTGTCCTTCATGCCGAACTCGTAGATGCGTTCGGCGGACACGCCCTGCTCGCGCCAGAAGTTCCACGCCTCTTCGTCGCGCGGGACGCCCTCTTCGCCCTTGAAGATGGTGGTGAAGAGGCGGTCCTTAGGCAGGCCGTACCATTTGGGCGACGTGATCAGCTCCCAGCCGAAGGCGATGGCCTCGCGCTTGAAGTAGTCACCGAAAGAGAAGTTCCCCAGCATCTCGAAGAACGTATGGTGGCGGTTGGTGAATCCAACGTTTTCAAGATCGTTGTGCTTGCCGCCGGCGCGCACGCACTTCTGCGCAGTGGTGGCGCGGGTGTAGTCGCGCTTTTCGAGGCCGAGAAAGACGTCCTTGAACTGGTTCATCCCGGCATTGGTGAACAGCAGTGTGGGGTCGTTGGCGGGGACGAGCGAGGATGAGTGCACGCGCTTGTGTCCCTGCTGCTCGAAGTAGCGCAGGAACATCTCGCGGATCTCAGAACCGGCCAACATGGCGGGATAAAACCCTCATTGTAGCAGGGGCTTTTCACCACGGAGGCACAGAGACACGGAGCGAAACGAAGGATCAGCCTTGTTCGGATTCCAGCAGCGCGAGCACCTCGTCATCCACGTCCCACTTCTTGAGGATCCGCACGGCCGTGCTGCCGCTGAAGCCGGCGCGCATCAGGGCGCGAAAGATGCGCGCGGCCTCTTTCTGGCTTGCGGGTTTCTTCAGGTTCCTGCGGCGCAGGAAGGCGCGTGCAAGTTGCTCTTCGTTGGTGCCGGAGTAGGTGTCGGCGACTGCTTTGTCGATTACGTCCCCGTGTACCCCGCGCACCTTCAAGTCTGAAATCACACGCCGCCGGCCGAACTTCTCGTTCTCCTTGCGGTAGGTGGAGTAGGCGGCAGCGTAGGCAGTGTCGTTCAGATAGCCGTGCTCCTTCAACCGCGCCACCACGGACTCCACCAGGGCCTCGGCGCCCTCGTCGGCCGTGACGCGGGCGCGCAACAAACGCTTGAGTTCCGCCACGCTGCGCATCTTCCGCCCCAGTGCGGAGAGCGCGTAGTCGTACAGTGACGCCTCGTCGGCCAGCTTGCGCGCGCGGAAGGTCATAGCTGGGCGGCAGATTAACGCAGGCGGAGCGTAGATGAAACAAGATCCGGCTGGCCCAGGGCGAAAGCGAACCCGCTTACCGGCCGAAGGCCGCCTGCTCCATTTCGGAGCGGGCGGTGTCGGAGATGGAGGAGATGCCTTGGACGCGCAGCTTGAAGTCGTCCGGGTTGGAAGCGGTTTCCAGTGAGGTTTCGTAGGAGATCAAGCCCTGCATGTAGAGTTCGTAGAGCGACTGATCGAAAGTCTGCATGCCGTACTGCGAGGTGCCGAGGGCGAGGGCTTCCTTGATCATCCGCGTCTTCTCCGGGGTGAGGATGCATTCCCGGATGTAAGGGGTGGTAATGAGCACTTCCACCGCGGGCACACGGCCGGCAGCGTCCGCGCGCTTGACCAGTCGCTGGCTGACTACGGCGCGCAGAGTGGCGGCCAGCTGCAGGCGCACCTGCTTCTGCTCCGACGGCGGGAAGACGGCGATGATGCGGTTTATGGTCTCGACCGCATCCAGCGTGTGCAGAGTGGAGAAAACCATGTGGCCGGTTTCGGCGGCGTGCAGGGCGGTAGCGATGGTGTCGAGGTCGCGCATTTCGCCCACCAGGATCACGTCCGGGTCCTGGCGCAGGCTGGCGCGCAAGGCGGAGCCGAAAGAGGGCGTGTCCACCTCCACCTCGCGCTGGTTGACGAAGCCCTTCTTGTCGCGATGGAGAAACTCGATCGGGTCTTCGATGGTGATGATGTGCTCCGGCCGGGTGGAGTTGATGCGGTCAACCATGGCCGCCAGCGTGGTGGATTTGCCCGACCCAGTGACGCCGGTGACCAGCACCAGTCCGCGCTGTTCGTCGCAGATACGGTCCACGATGGGCGGCATGTGCAGCTCGTCCAGCGGGCGGATCTTGGTGGGGATCACGCGCAGCACGATGCCCACGTTGCCGCGCTGCTGGAAGACGTTCACGCGGAAGCGGCCAAGCCCTGCCACGCCGTAGGCCAAGTCGAGCTCGGTCTGTTCCTTGAACTTCTGTTTCTGCCGGTTCGACATCATGCTGAAGGCCATGTTCAGCATGTCTTCCGCGGAGATGCGGGGCTGGTCGCTGAGCGGCACCAGCTCGCCGTCGACGCGCAAGTGCGGATAGTTGCCGACCTTCAGGTGCAAGTCGGAAGCCTTGCGGTCGATGGCCGTGCGCAGCAGGTCGTCAATGTGCATGGCAATACGCGGTCCCCAAGCCAGGCTGGAGCCGTGCTGGGGTGTTCGTCGCGCTGAACGTAGCACGGGCCTTGATGCCACGCCAATGAACGATGGGGTACCGGGGGGCTAGTACTTTCGCGTCGCAGGACCGATCCGGGGCATCTTCCGTATTGGAACGATGAACAAGGTGCGGCCGCGCGTGGTAATCATCGGCGGCGGTTTCGGGGGCCTGTACGCCGCCAAGGCCCTGGCCCAAGTGCCCGTGGACGTGGTGCTCGTGGACCGCAAGAACCACCACGTCTTCCAGCCCCTGCTCTATCAGGTAGCCACGGCGGCGCTCTCGCCGGGCGACATAGCCTCGCCCATCCGGGGTATTTTGCGCCGCCATAAGAACATACAGGTGTTGCTGGGCGAAGTGGTCGGCTTCGACCTCGAGCACCGCCGCGTCAAGCTGAAAGAAACGGAGCTGGAGTACGACTACCTGATGGTGGCGGCGGGAGCGCAGCACTCCTACTTCGGCCACAACGAATGGGCACGGCTAGCGCCGGGGCTCAAAACTATCGAGGACGCGCTCGAAATCCGCCGCCGCGTGCTCCTGGCCTTCGAACTGGCCGAAAGCGAAGCGGCACGGGGCGAGCAGCCGCTACCGCTGAATTTCGTGGTGGTAGGCGGCGGGCCCACGGGCGTCGAACTGGCCGGCGCGCTCAAGGAAATCGCGGTGCAGACGCTGGCCAAGGAATTCAAGCGCATCGAGCCAGCGCGAGCCCGCGTCATCCTGCTTGAGGGCACCGCGCGCATCCTGCCGACTTTTCCCGAGGACCTCTCCCGCAGCGCAGAAGAACAACTGCGCGATCTAGGGGTGGAAGTGCGGACTTCTACCATGGTGACCGCCGTCGAACCCGGGCGGGTGCGCGTGGGAGAGACAGAAATTCCCGCGGCGGTGACGCTCTGGGCTGCGGGCGTAGCGGCTTCCGGCCTGGGGCGGATGCTGAGCGCCGACACCGATCGCGCCGGGCGCGTACCGGTCGCGCCGGACCTGAGTCTGCCTGGGCATCCGGAAGTATTCGTCATCGGGGACTTGGCGCTGGCGCGCGACGAAATCGGAAAGCCGCTGCCGGGGCTGGCGCCGGTGGCCATCCAGGAGGGAAGAGCGGCTGCGGAGAACATCACGCGCGAGCTGCGCCGCCAGCCGCGCCGTCCCTTTCACTACAAGAACCGGGGAGTGCTGGCCACCATCGGCCGGGCAGCGGCGGTTGCCGACTTTGGACGCATCCACCTCTCTGGCTTTATCGCTTGGTTGGCTTGGCTGTTCATCCACATTTTGATGCTCATCGGCTTCCGCAACCGGCTTTCCGTGATGCTGCAGTGGACGTGGGCGTACGTGGTGGCGCAGAGGGGACCGAGGCTGATTACGGAACCGAGTTGCGAGTAGCGACTAACAGAAGAAGCCCAGCCGAAAGCGGCTGGGCCATATCAACAAAAGCTAAGATGCTTTACGCCGAGGCCGGCATCTCAAACGGCTCGTCGGCGCTGCCACCGTAGATCTGCGGCACCCTGGAGCCCATGGGCCGCAAATAGGTCGAGAGCTGCCCACGGTGGTGGATGCTGTGGTTCGAGACCAGTCCCAGGAATTGCACCCGCGGCAGGCTCATGATGCCGAAGAAGTCCAGGGGCGTGGCCAACTGTTGCGGCGTGAGGGTGCGAATCTTGTCCAGCGCCCGCGCGAAGTTGGTGCGGTACCAGGCCGCCAGTTCGGCTGCCGTCTTGGGCTGCTGGTTATCGTAGCGAGGGTCGGGGAAGGCGAATTTCCCCTCCACGATCTGGTCGAGAAAAACCACGTCCTCGGCGGCGATGTGCCAGGCCAGTTCCCAGGCATTGCGCGCTTTGGGGTCAGGGCGATAGTCGCGCTTGCCGTCGGGGATGGCGGCGATGACCTTGCTCGTTGTCTCCATCTCCTGGGTAAGACCCTGAAGCATCACGTCGCGGAGGGCGGTTGCGAATTCACTGGTGAGCGTGGGAGTAGGTGCAGTGGCCATCAAGAATCCTTTCGGGTGAATTTGTGAGCGCGAGAGATTGTAAATGCTGGCGGCCGCGGACGCACGCCAAGGCAAGGCCGGTCTTCATCAGGCGAAGATCTACTGTCAAACGCTAACTGGATGCTGGCTGGTGACCAACACCGGCGTGAGCCACTTGAAGCGGTCGGGGACTCTGCCATTGACAATGTCGAAAAACGCCTTTTGCAACGACCGAGTAATGGGGCCGGCGACGCCCTTGCCTACGCTGATCTTGTCCACCGAGCGGATGGGAGTGATCTCGGCGGCAGTGCCGGTGAAGAACACCTCGTCAGCGACATAAAGCATCTCCCGCGGGATCATCTGTTCGACCACGGGGATGCCCATCTCGCGCGCCAGCCTGATGACCGAATCGCGAGTTATGCCCGGCAGCACTGAGTTGCCCAAGGGCGCCGTGAGTAGCGTGCCCTGGCGCACCAAGAACAGATTCTCGCCAGAGCCTTCGCTGACGAAGCCGTTCACGTCCAGGGCGATGCCCTCGACGTAGCCGTTCATGATGGCTTCCATCTTGATCAACTGGGAGTTCATGTAGTTGGCCCCGGCCTTGGCCATGGCGGGCATGGTGTTGGGGGCAATCCGAGTCCAGGAAGAGACGCAAACATCCACGCCGTCCTCGGAGCCGTGCCCGAGATATTTTCCCCACTCGTAGTTCACGATGTAGATGTCGATGGGCGAATCTAGCGGGTTGACCCCTACATGCCCGTAGCCCCGCAGAACAATGGGCCGGACGTAGCAGGGGACGACATTGTTTACCCGCACCACTTCGACCATGGCCGCCACCAGGTCGTCGCGGCTGTATTCCAGGTCCATGCGATAGATCTTGGCAGAGTCAAGCAGGCGCTGCGCGTGTTCGTGCGCGCGGAAAATGGCGGCGCCTTTGGGTTGCGCATAACAACGGATCCCTTCAAAGACGGCGGAGCCGTAGTTGATGACGTGCGCCATCACGTGGACGGTGGCGTCATCCCAGTCAATGAACTTGCCGTTAAGCCAGATTTTGGCCGTCTTCTTGATCGCCATCGTGGCGCTCCTTAATAGAAGTCACCTGCTGTGAATACCGAGGGAGCTAGACGCTTGTGAGGCCGAAGGCAACGGGTCGCTCTCTGCCTGTCGGCTCGCAGGCGATGCGGTGGGGCACGGCACCGCACCACTTTCCAGCGTCACGCAGTTTGATTATACGCCGGGGAAGTGGCTGCAATAAGTGTGGCCGAGGCCTGCCCCGGGACCGCACCGGGCAAAATATTTCTTCCCTCGAATGAGGAAGTTAGGGGCAGTATTATCTCTAAGATAATAAAAGCTACACATGATATGCTATAATAGTAGGTAGAAATTGAGCATGCGGCCGCGTTGCCGCCTGCTTGTTCTCCTGGCAAGGATTTGAGAGCAGAATGAGCTGCAGATACCCGCCTCTTCGCGCACCGCACTCCGCCGCGTTCTCCCTAAGGGCACGCTCGAGTCGTGCAGTGAGATAGCGGCCGGATTTTGGTGATGCATTAGACGCGCGCCGCTTCCCGCGGGATGCGCCAAAAATCTTCCCCGCAGCCCGTGGTTTTCCACAGGCCACCGTGCCATTCGGCATCTAAGTGGTCGTGGGTGATCGAGACAAGTGTCGCGCCGCCGGCGACTTTGCAACTCAATGGGGTTCTCGCCCATCAGAACAAGCAGAGGTAAGGCTCCGGCAACCAACGGAGAGCGGCCCAAGGCAAGTCAGGAAGGGGCCAGCAACTATGAAAACCGGTCTTAATACCGCCCTCGATCCGACCCGTCGCAGCTCGGAGACGCAGGAATTTGAAGGCGCTCTGCGGCGCCGGATCGTGGGCCAGGATGCCGCTATTGAAAAGGTCACGGAGATCTATCAGATGTTCATGGCGGGGCTGAACCCGCCCAGCCGTCCTGTGGGCAACCTTCTTTTTCTCGGCCCCACGGGATCGGGCAAGACCCGGGTGGTGGAGGCCATGGCGGAAGCGCTGTTCGGCGACGCCCGCGCCTGCATCAAGATTGACTGCGCCGAGTTCCAGCACAGCCACGAAATCGCCAAGCTGATCGGCTCGCCTCCCGGCTACCTCGGACACCGCGAGACCCATCCCCTGCTCACCCAGGAAGCTCTGAACCAGTGGCACACCGACAAGCTGAAGCTGTCGCTGCTGCTGTTCGACGAGATCGAAAAGGCATCGGACGCACTCTGGCAGCTCCTGCTCGGGATTCTCGACAAAGCTACCCTCACCTTGGGTGACAATCGGCGTGTGGACCTCTCCCAGTGCGTCATCGTGATGACCTCAAACCTGGGCGCGGGAGAGATGAACGAGCTCATCACCGGCAGCATGGGCTTCTACCAGCGGCCGGCGTTCGTCGACGCCAGGCTCGATGAGAAGATCACCCGCACCGCCCAGGAGGCGGCGCGGCGCAAGTTCTCGCCCGAGTTCATGAACCGCATCGACAAGGTTGTGGTCTTCAAGATGCTCAGGCCGGAGCACCTGGAGCAGATCCTGGAGATCGAGCTAGGCATGGTGCAGCAGCGCATCCTGCAGGCCACCGGCAACAACCAGTTCGTCTTTAGCTGCACGCCGGCAGTGAAGCGCTACCTACTGGATGAGGGCACCGACGCGAAGTACGGAGCCCGCCACCTTAAGCGGGCCATCGAGCGGCACGTGGTCTTCCCGCTGGCCAACCTGGTCGCCACGGGCCAGGTGAAGCTCGGCGACTTTGTGCGCATCGACATCAAGGATGATGGCAGCATGATTTTCGTAAAGGAGGCCGAAGGCGCCTTAGTGCCGGTACTGCTGGAGAAGTACGGCCAGGACGTGCCTCCGCCGGCCAGCGCCGCGAGGGCGGGGCGCAGCGCCGGCGGCCGTAGCAATCGTGACTTCACCGCCGCTCCCTCGTTGGATCACAAGTGAGGGCGCTGTCCGCGGCGTGCGAGCCGCGGGCGGTAAAAGGACCTTCGTTCGGGCACGGCATATGCCGTGCCCGAATGCTTTTAGTGCCTGCCGACTCGTCATCGCTGATTGCTGACTGCTAGTCCTTCGCAATCCAACGGCCAGCAGCCTGCGAGCATCTAACTAAGCAAGTTTCCCACAGAAAGTGGTGAGGCGGCGGAGCTTCGCGACCGCTCAAGTACAATGCTGCACCCGCTACTGCCGAGTAGGAGAACGAGCATGATGAAGCGCAGATTTGCGCCATGGCTGGCTGTGATGCTGGCATTCGCGGTGGCCGTCCCCGATCTGGCGCAGGGACAGATTTTCTACAGCCGCGAACAGGAGATCCAGGCTGGCCGGCAGGCTGCCGCGGAGATCGAGAAGAAGATCCCGGTGCTGGACGAGGGCCACCCTGTCTCGCGCTACGTCCGGCGCCTGGGTGAGCGCTTGGCGGCCAACACTCCCGAGCCGCGCTACGACTACATCTTTAAGGTCGTCAACCAGAAGGAGATCAACGCCTTTGCACTCCCTGGCGGACCGGTATACATCAACCTGGGCGTGATCCGCGCCGCCGACAACGAAGCCCAGGTGGCCGGCGTGATGGGACACGAAATCGCCCACGTGGTCATGCGCCATGGCGCGCAGCAGGCCAGCCGCGGGGCGCTGGCGCAATTGGGTGGCGCGCTCCTCGGCGGGATTATCGGCGGGGGCGGCGGCCAACTGGCGCAACTTGGAATCGGGTTGGCCGGCGGCGTGGTGATGATGAAGTACTCGCGCGGCGCGGAGCGCGAAGCCGACCGCGTGGGCGCGCGCATCCTTTACGACACTGGCTACAACCCGCAGGCCATGGTGGACTTTTTCCAGAAGCTGCAGCAGCAGGGCGGACGCGGTGGGCCGGAGTGGCTGAGCTCGCATCCTGACCCCGGCAACCGCGCCGGAGGTGTCCGCGCCGCTATTTCCGGGCTGCCGCGGAAGAGCTATCGCCAGAACAGCGCCGACTTTGCCGAGATCAAGGAAACCGCCCTGGCCATGACCCCGCAGAGCGCCCAGGAAGTGGCTGAGCGCCAGCAGGCGCAATCGGGGACCATCGTCGATGTCTCCCGCTCTGAGGTAGCGCCTAGCGGTGAGATGCGCCGCTTCGAGCACAGCCAATTTCTCATCTCCCATCCCAGCAACTGGGACGTCTTCGGCGACCGCAACTCTGGCATCACCATCGCTCCGCGAGCCGGCATAGCCGGTAATGCCATCGCTTACGGCGTCATAATCAACGTCTTCCAGCCGCGCGAGCGTTCATCCCTGGATGCTGCGGTTAAAGAGCTGGTGCAAGGGATCAGCCAGTCCAATCCCCAAGTGCGAGCCGTGGGAGGGGCCAGCAAGATCAGTGTGAACCGCGTGGCCGGCCGTTCCGTGGACCTCATCGGCCCGTCGCCCCTGGCCGGACAGCGGGAACGCGATTGGCTGGTAGCGCTTGACCGCGGCGATGGCACCCTGCTCTACACTGTATTCGTTGCCCCGGAACGCGACTTCGATGGGCTGCGCCCCACGTTTCAGAACATGCTGCGCAGCCTGCAGTTGTATTAAGTACCGGTTTGTGAATACCGGACTACCGAGTTGGCCAGCCTAACGGCCGGCCTTTTCTCTTTGCGAACACCAACAAGGCTGGTTACGGAGGCATCTACTGTTCAATGGCGGTTGAGGCGAAGCTCAGGCCGGGCAGGGGCCTGATCACAGCGGAGGATAGATGCTCATGCATTCCGTACGCGCGCGGTTCCTCGCGCTATTTCTGGCGATAACGATGGCGGTCGGCTGCGGCGCGCCGCGCGCGCAGAAGCCGCTGGCGCCCGGACCGGAGGCCTTCCCACAACCAGAAGGCTTCAACCAGTTCTCCATCGAGCAGGAGATCGAACTCGGCCGCCAAGCCGCGGCAGAAGCCGACCAGCAGCTCCCTCTGGTTCCGGCGAACAATCCGCTGTCAGAGTACGTGAACCGCATCGGTCAGAACCTGGCTGGAAAAATCCCCGACTCAAAGTTCGTTTACAACTTCAAGGTTGTGAACATGAAGGAGATCAACGCCTTCGCCCTGCCGGGCGGCCCAGTGAGGATCAATGTAGGAGTCATAACTGCCGCCGATAATGAGGCGGAACTCGCCGGCGTAATAGCCCATGAAATCTCGCATGTCTACATGCGGCACGCCACGCGCAACGCCTCACGGCAAATGGCAGCGCAGATCCCGGCCGCCATCCTGGGCAGCATTCTGGGCGGAGGCGTGGGCGGGCAACTGGCGCGCCTGGGAATCTCCTTCGGCCTGGGCTCGGTCTTCCTGAAGTATTCGCGCGACGCGGAGCGCGAAGCCGATCTCGTAGGCGCCAAGATCCTGTACGAGGCTGGCTACGATCCCCATGCCATGGTGTCGTTTTTCGAGAAGCTGCAGAAGGAAGGAGGCAGCCGCGGGCCCGAGTTCCTCTCCTCGCACCCTGATCCTGGCAATCGCGCCCAACTGGTCAGCACGGCCATCGGCGAGCTGCCGCCCAAGTCGTACCGCCAGAACACCGCTGAGTTCCGCCGCATGCACGAAGTAGCTATGGGACTGAAGCCGTCGAGCGCCGAAGAAGTGGCCCAGCGGCAGCAGCAGCGCGCGCCCATGGGCGATTTGTCAGTATCCGATATCGCTCCCAGCCGCAGCTTTCGCACCCTGCAGCACAGCGTCTTTCAGATTTCTTATCCCGAGAACTGGCAGGTGTACGGCAACAGCAGTTCGCCGGTGACGATTGCGCCCGCCGCCGGCGTGTCGCAGGACGCCATCGCCTATGGTGTGATCATCAGTGGCTTCCGTCCGCAGCGCAGTGGCTCACTAGCTGCGGCCACCGAGGAGCTGTATGGCATGCTGCGCCAATCTAATCCCGAGTTGCAGATGGTGGGCGGGGTGCAGCGTGCGGCCGTGAGCGGCATGCAAGCAATGGCGGTCAACCTAGCAGGACGCTCGCCCTTGCGAACCCGCGACGGGCGGCCGGTTGCGGAGCGCGACCTGCTGATCACGGTGCAGCGGCAGGACGGCTCGGTGTTGTGGATACTCTTCGTCTCCCCCGAGGCGCATTTCGATGAGCTGCGACCGACGTTCGAGGCGATGTTGCAGAGCTTGCGGGTGGGATGAGACGTGACGGTGAGACTTACAGGCTAGCTGCTGGCTGCGCTAGCCTTTCTTCAATTCGACCAGCACCTGCCTGGACACTTCCTTGAGCGTCTCGAACACTCCTGCACCCTGGCAGGCAACGGCTTCGAAGATCGGCTCCCCCTTGCGCACCAGCTCACGCCCGAGGTCTTGGATGGACAGGACATTAGGCAGGTCGCGCTTGTTGAACTGCAACACGTAGGGGATCTTGGCGAAGTCGTATCCGTGTTCGCTGAGGTTCTGCTTCAGGTTATCGAGCGCTTCCAGGTTGGCATCCATGCGGTCCTTCTGTGAGTCGGCCACGAAGACAATCCCGTCCACTCCGCGCAAGATCAGCTTGCGGCTGGCATCGTAGAAGACCTGACCTGGGACGGTGTAGAGGTGGAACCGGGTCTTGAAGCCGCGTACCGTTCCAAGGTCGAGGGGGAGGAAGTCGAAGAAGAGCGTGCGGTCGGTTTCCGTCGCCAGCGAAATCATCTTGCCCTTGTACTGGTCGCCGGTGCGATCGTAAACGAACTGCAGGTTGGTGGTCTTGCCGCCCAGTCCGGCGCCGTAGTAGACGATCTTGCAGTTGATCTCGCGGGCCGCGAAGTTGATGAAACTCAAGACCGATTCCTCTGTGGGCCCGGAGCCGATTGAGGGTGAGCGGCTGGGGCACGCGCACAACGCAGGTGATTCGCTCCGGAGGCCAACGATCACCTGCGCTCGACCATGTCTGCTATGTCAGCGAGCGCTTCTCGTTTTTATATCATAGGGCTGCGGCCCGCACGGCCGACAAAATGGTCCTACGGTCGCGGTCTTTCCCGCTGTAGGACATGTCCCACGGTCACCGCGTGCGGGAGACGGGAAGCGGATAATAGCCGTCTTTCGCCCGGACTTCGAGATCGGGGCGCAGCACCACCACCTCTATCGTGCGGTACTGGTTGGCAGGAGTAGCCCGTGCCGTGTAGCCGAGGGTGTACTGGTTGCGGGCGTCCACCGTCAGCTTGCTGTAGGCGCTCTCAATGGCCTGGCGGTTGAATTCGGCAAACACCTCGCCACCGGTGGCAGAAGCATACTTCGGCAGGAGGTTGCCGTGGCCAGTGCCTGGGACGTTGAGGGTCGCCAGTTTGCGCACTACAGGGATCGCAGCTTGATCCACGCCCACGGCATATACTGCGATCTCGTTCGACAGCAGCACCTTCAGCACGTCGCTGTAGCCGGCCTGACTGTCGTACTCCCGCCCATCGCTGATCACGAAAATCACCTTGCGGCGGGTACGGTCGCGCTCGGAAAGGTCCAGCGCCGCCTGCAGAATGGCATCGTTGAGCACCTTGGGCTCGCGGGCCGGGGTGTAAACGTGCGGGGCGCCCGGATCGAGGGGCTTGCCACTAACAGTGGGACCGGGCTGGCCCAACGGGCCGCCCACTACAGGAACGCCGCCGCTGCGCCCGCGCGGCTTCATGCGCTTCAGCGAAGCGTAAAAGCGGTCGGTCACGGCGCTGAAGTCCAGCGTCTTTTCCACCGACTTGTCGAAGGTATAGAAGGCGACCTCGTCGAACTCGCTGAAAGCAGCAGCCAGTGCCGGCAGGGTGTCGCGCACCTTGCGCATCACCACTTCGGGCATGCCCAGGTCGAGCACCACTGCAGCGGACAACGGAAAAGGATCACTGGTGAACAGCTTCAATTCCTGCTCCACCCCTTCTTCATAGACCTTGAAATCTCTTTTCAAGAGCCCGCTGACCAACCGGCCAGAGCGGTCCTTGACGGTTACGGGCACGGTGACGAAGTCCACCCGCTTGACCAGAGTGAACATCTGTTCGCGCGCGCTGGTGTCGTCGCGGGATGCCTGCTCACGCGGCACTTCGCGCCCCGACGGGGAGGGCGAACTGGGCGGAGGTGCGCTCTCGGGTGGGGGCGTGTTGGGCCGGGGCATGGGCGTCGGCGTCAATGGCGGCTGTGGGCGTGTGGCTGAGGGGGCGTCGGGCAGATCGTCCTGCGCCGCGGCCATGACGCTAAGCAGCAACAATAACCAAATCAATTTGCCCACGACCCTGATCATGATCTGCACTCCCGAAGCCGGAGGCGCTTGAGTTAAGTATCGTACTCTGGAACTCCGGCATCTAAGGAAATTAGACGAAACAACCTCCTGGAAAGGCCGCAAAAATAAATGGCCAAGCAGTCCTTTTTTCGGGCCGCCGCCGCCGCGGCAGTAGCGCTGATGTTTGCCGCTGGCACATCAGCCGTGCCGCCGCAATCCTCACAGCAGCCTGATGAGGATCAGCGAACTGAGACCTTCAAGGTTTCAGTCGAAGTCGTCAACTTATTCTTCAACGTCAAGGACAAGAAGGGTGCGCTCATTCCCGGACTCACGCGCGACGACTTCGAAGTGTACGAAGACGGCAAGCTGCAAACCATCAAGTACTTCGCCGCCGAATCCAGCCAACCGTTGACCCTCGGCATCCTGGTGGACACCAGCGGTAGCCAGGCCAGGGTGCTGCCCATGGAACAGGAAGTCGGCGCTGCCTTCCTGAAAGAAGTCCTGCGCGAAAAAGACCTCGCCTTCCTCATCAGCTTTGACGTCAACGTGGACCTGCTGCAGGATTACACCTCTTCGTCCCGGGAATTGAAGGCGGCGCTAGAGCGGACCCGCATCAACACCGGAGCGGGTTTCTCTACCGGCATTCCCGGCATAGGCGGCGGGCCTATCCCGCAGAGCAACCCGCGTGGCACCTTGCTATACGATGCCATTTACCTGGCGTCGGACGAGAAGCTCCGCAGCGAGGTGGGGCGTAAGGCGATGATCATCCTGACCGACGGCAACGACCAGGGCAGCCGCATGAGCTTGCGCGACGCGGTTGAAGCGGCGCAGAAGGCCGACGCCATCTGTTACGTTCTCCTCATTGCCGACCGGGGATTTTATTCGGACGGCGAATACGTCGGTGATTCGGAAATGAAGCGCCTGGCGGAGGAGACTGGAGGGCGGGTGGTCAGCGTGGGCAATAAATACGACAAGCTGAAACAGGCGTTCGACCAGATCGCCCAGGAGCTGCGCAGCCAGTACAACATCGGCTATACCCCTACCAACACCAACCGCGACGGCGGCTTCCGCAAGATTGAGGTCCGCTCCAGGCAAGGCCACCGCATTCAGGCACGCAAGGGCTACTACGCGCCGCGCGGGTAGGTTGAACTCTTTTTCTTGGAAAACTCCAAGACAGCAACGCCGGCACGATGTGCCGGCGCTCTTCTATTGGTGCTCGGTGCTTGGTACTGGGTACTTACTGCCTGGGCGCGTAGTATCCCTTGCGGGCGCGCACGCGATACTTCTTGTTCTCCGCCAGGATGTCGATCGAACGGTAGCGGCCATCGGCTTTGAAGTCCGCTGGCTTGTAGGCTACGGCGTACTGGCTGCGGAGCTCGTCCTCGATCTCGGTGAAGGCGTTGGCCACTTCCTCGATCTTGAAGGGGAAGAAGGCGCGGCCGCCGGTGGCCTCAGAGATCCTCTCCAGCACCTTGTCACCTTTCATCTTGATGTTGCTGATGTTGGTGCTGACCCCGTACACGATCACTTCGGCACGCTGTGCCATCTCGATGGCCTCAGCCAGGGTGACCCGGCTTTGGTTGTCCTCGCCATCGCTGAGCAGGACGACGGCCCGGCGCACCGGGCGGTCCTCCTGCCGCTTTATGAGCTTGTCGCGGCACGCGTAATATAGCGCGTCGTACATGGCAGTCCCGCCGCCGGGGCGCAGCACGCGAATGCCCGCGGATAGGTTCTCGGTATTGTCCGTAAAGTCCTGGGTGATCTCGGCGGTGGTATCGAAACCGAGAACGAAGGCGCGATCTGCTTTCGGCCGCACGATCTGCGAGATGAAATGCATAGCCGCCTCCTGCTCAAAACGGAAGCGGTCACGGATGGAGTTGCTGACGTCGATCAGCAGGCCCACGCGCAGCGGCAGGTCAGTCTCGGCACGGAAGTTGACGATGGACTGCGGCGGCATCTTGTCGTCCAGCACGCGGATGTCTTGTTGCTTCAGGTCCTTGATGAAGCGGCCGCGCTTGTCGGTGACCGTAAAGATGACATTGACTTCGTCCACCCGCTTGCGGATGGTCGTTACCGGCTCGTCTTCTTCAACGGGCTCGGGTGCTTTCACCGTCACAGGAGAGTTGAAGCTCGGCTGCGCAGGCTTGGCCGACGTTTCGGCGGCGGGAGCAGCGCCTCCCGGCTGCTGGCTTTGGGCAAGTGCGACGGGCAGCAGGACCACTGCCAGTGTCAAGCCCATCCAAATTGCTGGTTTCATCTGGTTTCTCATTATATCCCGGCTTTACCGCACCTCTAGGCGCTTCAGCAACTGCTGCAAGTCTGGCGGAAGCGGCGAAGTAAACGAGAGGGGCGCGTTCGTCAGGGGTTGTCTTAGTTCGATGGCAGCAGCATGCAAGAAGTTTCTTCCTATGGCCAGATGCCTGCCGCCCTTGTCCCGTAGTTCACGGGGCGCCCCGTAAACCGTGTCGCCCACTACCGGATGGCCCAGCGATGACAAGTGCACGCGAATCTGGTGGGTGCGGCCGGTCTCGATCATCACGTCCAACAGCGAGAACTTGCCGAATGGCGACTCGATGCGCCGCAGCACGCGATAGTGTGACCGCGCCGCGCGTCCGCCAGCCCTGCGCGTGGTCATGCGGACAGGGCGCAGGCGGTCGCGGCTGATGGCGCTCTCAATCGTCCCACGATCCTGCTTCACCCACCCGTGTACGAGCGCCAGGTAAGTTTTATTCACCTTGCGACTGGAAAACTGCTCAGCTAGCCGGCGGTGCGCCAAGTCATTCTTGGCGACTACGATCAGCCCGCTGGTGTCCTTGTCCAATCGGTGAACTATTCCCGGGCGCAGCTCGCCTCCCACCTTGGACAGGAGAGCGAAGCGGTGCAGCAGCGCATTCACCAGCGTGCCCGAGGTATGCCGTCCTGCGCCCGCGTGCACTACCATTCCGGCGGGCTTGTTGACCACCGCCAGCGAGGCGTCTTCGTAGATGATGTCCACCGGAATCTCCTCCGGGGTGGCGCGCAGCGGCGGGGCGTGCGGCGGAGCCAGCAGGCTGACTGTTTCTCCGCCACGCAGCCGTAGAGATGCCTTAGCAGGTCCGCCGTTCACGCGCACTTTGCCATCCTGGATCAACTGCTGGATGCGCGCACGGCTGACATCAGGAAGCTGCGACACGAGAAATCGGTCGAGCCTCGTGCCGGCATCGTTGTCTGCTACGGGAAAGGTTCTTGGGAAATCGTCCGCCACTACTGGCGGATTCTATCTTTTTGCGGAACTGGCCGCGCTCGCGAGCTGTACCTGGGGAGCCGGACGCCGCAGCCACAGCACGCCTCCGACAATGACGAGGAGGATGGAAATCAGTTGGGTTGCGCTGAGCAGACCGCCCAGCACGCTGCCGCGGTCCGGATCGCCGCGCAGGAATTCCAGGAAGAAACGAGCGAAGCCGTAGAGGAACATGTAGCCGCCAATCACCTGGCCATCGGATCTCTTCTGCCGCAGTACCCACAGCAGCACGCCGAATATGCTGATTTCGAGCAGTGCTTCGTAAATCTGCGTGGGATGCAACGGCACGCCTAACGGCGTTCCCACAAGCTGCGCCGCCAGCGGATTGGTAAACGTCACCGCCCACGGCAGGCTGCTGGGACGACCCCAACAGCAGCCAGCGGCGAAACAGCCCATCCGGCCAATGGCATGACCGAGCGCGATCCCCGGCGCGAACACGTCGCAGGTCGTCAGCACCGGCATGCGGTTGCGCCGCAGGTACCACAGCGACACCAGGATGGCCGTCACCAGCCCGCCGTAAAACACGCCTCCGGCCTGCAGCGTGGCCAGGCTGAAGATCTCCCGCGGGTGTTCCGCGTACCAGCGCAGGTCGTTAATGATCAGCAGCAGCTTCGCGCCCACAATCGCGGAGAACACGGCCAGGATGCCGAGGTTCCATACCTTGTCAGCATCGAGCCCGTGCCGCCGCGCCAGTCGGCCGGTGATGATCAGCCCCACGATCATCCCCGCCGCGACTAGCAAACCATAGGTGGGCAAGCTGATTCGCCCGTAGTGGAAGAGAAAAGGCAGCACGGGAGATTAGATGCGGCGCGGGGCTCGCATCTGACAATGGGATTTGGCAACTGGGAACTGAAGTAAAAAGCCGACCCGCTTGGGCCGTGGGCGTCGCCGTTTTATGAACCCGTCCTGAGACGGTGGGAACTCCCCGAGGCACTTTAGGCATTTCCGCATGGCGGAACCTTGCACACCGTGCCTAGCTAGCGAGTCGAGCTCCCTTTCATCGACTGTTGGTTCAAAAAAACGGCTGCTGCCGCACTAACGTAGCAGGCCGACTCTCGCTAGAGATGCTAGGGAAAACCCGGATAGTTGGCAAGGGGCCGCAGCGAAAAAGTTGGCACGACCTTTTATGTCGCTCTGCAATCAGAGAGCCAATCCGGTAGAATGTTCGAAAACTGATGCGCAACACTTACCGTCTTCTGTTCGCCGTGCCTGTATTTCTCGCGGTCCTTACCATGGAGGGCAAGGCCAACGCCTACACCGACCCCGGCGTGGGAATGCTGATATGGCAAGGGTTGGCAGCAGCTTTCCTGGGCGCGTCCTTTTATTTTCGCAAGTTCCTGCTCCGCTTCCTGCCCGGCAAGAAAAACGATCAGGAAAAACAATAGGATTCTCGGGGGATGAGCCAGCCTCCTTCCGCCACCGGCCCGCAGTCGTCATTCCGCGATCCCGGTGGCCGGCTGATTTCCATCAACGGTCACATCCTTCGCCTGGTGCGCCAGGCTGCCGCGCCCGACCTTGAGGCCTTCCTTTCCACGCCGCTGGCTAAAAAACTCATCAGCGAAGGCAAACTGGTAGGGAGCGTGCCGCTCGATCGCGGTCAGGCTGCGCTCGTTGCCGGCAGCGAACTGCTGCTGCGAGATGCGGAGCCAGCCCTGATTCTTGAGCACGAGCGCATCCCGTTTCCGTCCTTCCCCTATCAGTGGCCACCAGAGATGTTGCACGCCGCCGCCGTTTTGACGCTGGAGTTGGCGGCTGCATTGCTCGACCACGGCTTCGGCCTAAAAGACGCCACACCTTACAACATCCTCTTTCGCGGCACCCGGCCCGTTTTCATCGATGTCCTGTCCATAGAACGCCGTGACCCCAAAGACGCCAGGTGGCTGCCCTATGCCCAGTTTGTACGTACCTTCCTGCTTCCCTTGCTGGTGAATCAGCGGTTTGGCATTCCATTGGAACACCTGCTGATCAGTCGTCGCGATGGCTTGGAGCCAGAAGAGGTCTACCAGATCGCCGGACCCATGCAGCGGCTAGCTGCGCCATTCCTGACCCTCGTCTCCCTCCCCACATGGCTCGGCCGACGCCACGACCAGGACGATACCTCGCTCTACCAAAAGAAGCTGCTCAACGATCCTGAACGGGCGGCTTTTGTCCTGCGATCGGGGCTCAAGCGACTTCGCCGCGATCTGGCGAGGGTGGCGCCTGGTCCCTCGCGCCATTCGCGCTGGTCTCAATACATGGTTTCAAACCACCACTACTCGGAAGAAGAGCTCGCCGCCAAGGAATCCTTCGTGCGTGAAGCCCTGGCAGAGTTTCGCCCGAGGACTGTGCTGGATGCCGGGTGCAATACTGGGCACTTCAGCTGTCTTGCGGCCCAGGCCGGCGCAAGTGTGGTGGCGCTGGATTCCGATCCCGTGGTGGCGGGCATGGCTTGGCGCCGAGCCCACGAGCAGGCGCTCGACGTGTTGCCACTGGTTGTCAACCTCGGCCGTCCCAGTCCCGGTATCGGCTGGCGAAATCGTGAATGTCCGGCATTCCTTGAACAGGCGCAAGGCGCCTTCGACGCAGTGTTGATGCTGGCGCTGGTCCATCACCTGGTGGTGAGCGAGCGAATACCTCTGGAGGAAATCCTTGACCTGGCGGCGGAGATGACTCGCGACCTGCTGATCATCGAGTATGTCTCGAGCGAGGACCCGATGTTTCGCCGCCTCACCCGCGGCCGCGAGGAACTGCATCGTGACTTCACCCAGGCCTACTTCGAGGCCGTCTGCGCCCGGCACTTCGACACGGTCCGCAAGCAACA
>DASYTX010000159.1:0-4112 GCA_036001865.1 Terriglobales bacterium | reverse complement strand
TGTCGCTACAAGGGGCTTTCGAAGGCGAACCGAGAGAAGTTTGGCCGCGCCGGGTTCTGGATGGACATGGCTTCCCGGCAATGGACGATCTCCCTTTCCGCTTCATTTGCTTCCCTTGCCATCGCCGTCGAGTCGCTCGCCGAGCGAGGCAATCTCGGCGCAGCCGCAAGATTCCGCAACTTCATCGAGCGATACGCTCCTGGTGCCAGTCTAGAGAATCGTCGCAGAGAGATGTACGCGCTGCGGTCAGATATTCTCCATGGAAGCGGGTTGATGGAGATGGATCAAGATTCTGACTTCAGCTGGGCGCCGCCTGAACAGAAGGAAAAGGATCTTCTGGAGGAGCTCTGGAGGTTAACGCGCATCGCCATGCGTAACTGGCTCGTTGATACTCACATAAATTGACCCGGCTACGCTCACTTAAACTGGCCCACGAGCCGCTGGGTTCTTTTTCCAAGTAGTTTCTTTCGGGAAAGGACTTGCGTGAGCGCTGTCAGCAACCGTCTTAATCCAGGGCGTCAGGACTGATATTCGTCAGGCTGGTTTGGGGTGAAGGCGCGTTAGACCGTAGAAATGCGCGGCAATTTGGCGTAAATAGAATGACCCTCGCGAGCGGATCGCGAGGGTCGTTTTGTTCCCGAAAGCAACTCCCATCTTTTGCGGGGTGCGAGTTGCCTCCGTAGTGATCAGGCTCACACGCCCCGAAAGGCTTGTGTCCCGATCGCACAATACAATGCAGAGAGTATGTGAGGTTTCCGGCGGCGTCAAGGAATACGTTCGATCGCCGGGGTGCTTGGTGACAGCGGAGACGCGGCAATGTCCCTTCTGCCCCGACGCCCATCGGCTGCGGCTACATGGTTGGTACGGGCGCCAAGCCCTGTTGCCGCACCAGGGGGGCGTGGTGCGAGTCTGGGTACGACGACTCTGCTGCACGGTCACCCGCAAGACGGTGTCGCTGCTCCCTGACTTCTGCTTGCCGCGTCATCAGCACGGCCCTGGCATTCTCGGCATCTTTCTCCAGGCGTTCATCTCCGGCCACACTCTCCTGGAGTCGATGCAGCAGGCACGTCCCGACCCCGTAGGCCATTCGGTGCCGCAGTCGTTGGTCCGGGGATTTTTGCGTCGTGGCCACCAGTTGCGCGCCTACCTTGCCGCGCGGGCTCCGCGCCAGCCGCCTGTCCCACGGGCGATGCCCGCCCAGCAGCGTATCTTGGCGCTGCTGGTGCAGGGCCTGCTCGATGGCTTTGACTCGGCCGTGCGTGCCTTCGAACTCCACGGGCGATTGTTTCATCACCGGTTTGGCCTCGGCTTGGCCTAACAAACTGGCTTGAGCCCTGCCTCGGCCTGGTGCGCGGCCGCTGCGCGGACATCGCCCTGCAGCTGGGCAGGCCGAACGATCTTTCACCGAAGATGGTTGTTGAATCCAGAACTCCGCTCCCATCACTGCCGCGTTCTTGTCCGGTTTTCTCCGGCGGCAGCCAACGGGGCCTGCGCGACTCGGCGCGCCACACTCCTTCGGCATGGCCGCCTTTTCGGGGGCAAGAGACACTGCCACAGGATTCTTCCACTCGAAAGGAGCTAAGCATGTCGCAAGAACCCGCCCAGTCCATCGCCTTGTGGCGGTACCAGATCATCGCGCCTTTGCTGGCGCTCTCTGGTCCCCGGGGAGGCTTGAAGTCAGCCATCGCGCGATTGGCCGCACAGACGCAGCAACATCCTGTCAAAGGTCCCACTCGCGTCGCCTTTGGCACCATCGAGGAGTGGTTGTACCGCTACAAGCGGCATGGCTTCGATGCCCTGCGACCTCAAGTGCGCAGGGACCAAGGGCACAGCCGCGCCATTGACGACGAACTGGCAGAACAGATCGACGCCACGGCGCGAGCGCGTCCCGAACTGGATGGGCCCGGCATCTTGGCCCAATTGCGTAGCACATTGGGCGTGGCTCGTGCGCTGCCCTCCCTCTCCAGCCTGTATCGCTTTCTGCGGGCACGCGGACTCGACCAACGGCGGGCTCCGCGTCACCGCGATCACCGCGCCTATGCATTCGACCTGGCCGGCGATTGCTGGCAGGCCGACGTGATGTACGGACCGACACTTCCCACCCGCGAGGGGAGCCGACGCCAGACCTATTTACTGGCCATCCTGGACGATGCCACCCGGCTCATCCCCCACGCCCAGTTCTACTTCGAGCAGCACCTGCGCAGCTTGAAGGATTGCCTGAAGCAAGCCCTCATGAAACGCGGGCTGCCCCGCCGACTGTACTGCGACAACGGCCAAATCTTCCGCAGCCGACTGGTGCTGCAATTGGCCGCCCGTCTTGGGTTCCAGCTGCTGCATAGCCGGCCCTATCGTCCTCAGGGCCGCGCCAAGCTGGAACGTTGGTTCGGTACTGTCCGCCGCGCCGT
Source organism: Terriglobales bacterium (assembly GCA_036001865.1). GTDB lineage: Bacteria > Acidobacteriota > Terriglobia > Terriglobales > Acidobacteriaceae > DASYTX01. Next base: position 1,707 of record DASYTX010000159.1, on the reverse strand, counting down.
TCTGGCGCGAACGGACACCGCGCGACTGACCGGACTGGAGGAACTCAATCGCATTCTCTTTGCCTGGATTGAGGGGGAGTACCATGTCACCCCGCATCGCGGCCTGGAGGGCGAGACTCCTCTGGACCGCTGGCTACGCCTCTCCGAAGGAATCCGGCCGCTGCCGCGCGACCTCGATCTCGACGAGCTCTTCCTGGAAGAGACCACGCGCCGGGTTGCCAAGGATGGCACGTTCACACTGCAGGGCAAGATGTTTGAAGCCGGACCGCGCTGGATTGCCCAACACCTCACGGTGCTGTTCGACCCCTTTGACCTGCGCCGCGTCCTGTTCCGCTGTGGCGACAGCACAACACATGAGGCATTCCCCGTGGATCTGGGCGGTAACCGGCGCCTCCGCCGCAACCCTCCCCCCGACAACGCTTCAGGAGACTCACCATGAGCATGGGACACACGACGCGTCTGGAAGCCCGACTGCGTAGCGTCTTTGGCTTCAAATCCCTCCCGTTCACCAAGGACCTGGAGCCCGAACGCATCTTTCGCACCGATGTCTTTCACCAAGCCATCGACCGACTGCGCTATCTGGTGGATCGCCAGGGGATCGGCGCTCTCTTCGGCGCTCCCGGCACCGGCAAATCCACCTTGCTACGCAGCTTCCTGAGTTCCTTGGGCAAGTCGAGCCACGCCGTCTGCTACGTCACCCACACCACCTGTGCCACCTTGGACCTGTATCGCGAGATCGCCCGCGGTTTCCAGATCGAGCCACGCTATCGCAAGGCCGACGTGTTACGAGAGGTCAAGGAACGCATCCTCAAACTCTCCCGCGTGCAAAAGCTGCGCGCGGTCCTGGTGATCGATGAGGCACATCTGTTGCCACGCAACTTCCTCGATGAACTGCGGCTCTTGACCAGCTTCGACGAGGATGGGCGTGACGACTTGACCTTGATCCTCGCCGGCCATCCGCAACTGGAGAGCAATCTGCGTCTGGCGGTCAATGAAGCCCTGGCGCAGCGCATCGTCATCCGCATCCGCTTGCGCTCGCTTCACCCGGAGGAGGTCGAGGCTTACCTGGCGCTGCGCCTGGAACTGGCCGGGCGCACGGCCAAGCTGTTCCTGCCCGATGCCGTGGAGGCCATGGCCCGGGCCGCGCGGGGCATTCCACGCGTGATTGATCGCATCGCCGAGCACAGCCTCTTGCTGGCGCTGCGACATAAGAAGAGTGAGGTCGACGCCGAGATCGTCACCGAAGCCATTGACGAGGTGGATCCATGAATAACACCCTGCGTGTCATCCGTGCCGCCGAGCTTCCCGAACGACCAGCCAGCGAACCAGCTTGGCTGGTAGAGCCGTTGTGGGGGCTCGGCGCGGTCGGTCTCATTGGCGGAGCCCCCAAGTGTGGAAAGACCTGGCTAGCGCTGGAACTGGCGGTGGCGATAGCCTCCGGCCGGCCCGCCTTAGGACACTATCCCGTGCACGCCCCCGGAACCGTGCTCGTCTACGGCGCCGAAGACTCCCCGCGGCAGTTGCGCGATCGGCTCGCCGGCCTAGCCCAGGTGCGCGGCGCCGACTTTGCTTCCCTGGCGGTGCACTTGATCATCGAACCCTCGCTACGCCTGGACCGGCAGGAAGATCTGCGCCGTCTCGAGTGCACCCTGCAAAAGTATCGGCCCAGGCTCCTGGTGCTCGATCCCTACGTGCGCCTGCAACGAG
>DASYTX010000158.1:0-3413 GCA_036001865.1 Terriglobales bacterium | reverse complement strand
AAGGGCTGCCGCTGGAGGATTTCTTCGGGCATGTCCAAGTCGCGGCCGATGCGGCGGACTTCGTCTTTGAACAGGTCCTTGAGCGGCTCGATGAGCTTGAGCTTCATCTTCTCCGGCAGCCCGCCGACGTTGTGGTGGGTCTTGATGGTCACCGACGGCCCGCGTACCGAGCGCGACTCAATGACGTCGGGGTATAGCGTGCCCTGAACGAGAAACTCTGCCCCTCCCTGCTTAAGGTCACAGGCGATGATCTTCTCTGCCTCTTCTTCGAAGACAACGATGAACTCGTTGCCGATGATGCGCCGCTTCTGCTCGGGGTCGGTGACGCCCTTGAGCTTAGTAAGGAAGCGCCGGCTGGCGTCCACGGCGATCAGGTTGAGGCCGAGCTTGTCACGCAGGGTTCGCTGGACTTTCTCGAACTCGTCCTTGCGCAGCACGCCGTTGTTGACGAAGACGCAGGTCAGCCGGTCGCCGATGGCGCGATGCACCAGAGTGGCGGCAACGGAAGAATCGACGCCGCCCGAGAGGGCGCAGATGGCGTGGCCGTTACCCACGATCTGCTTGATAGAGGCGACGGCTTCCTCGATGAAGTGTTGCGGCGTCCATGTAGGCTGCGCCCCGCAGATGTCGAAAACAAAGTTGCGCAGAATTTCGGTGCCGAGGCGGGTGTGGTGGACTTCGGGATGAAACTGCACCGCCCACATCTTGCGCGTCGGGTTCTCGATGGCCGCGACGGCGTTGGCCGACTTCGCCACGAGCTGGAAACCGGCGGGTAGCTCCAGCGCCTCGTCACCGTGGGACATCCAGACGGAAAGAGTCCGGGGCAGCCCTTTGAAAAGGCGGGAGCCATCGAGCACCTCGACCTCGGCATAGCCGTACTCGCGCTTGTCGGCAGCGCGCACTTTTCCGCCCAGCTTGTGGGTCATGAGCTGCAGTCCGTAGCAGATACCGAGTACCGGCAGGCCGAGCGAGAAGATGCGGTCATCGGCTGGAGGCGCGTCGGCGTCGTACACCGAGCAGGGCCCGCCCGAGAGGATGATGCCTACGGGGCAATAGCTGCGGACTTCATCAAGGGGCGCGGTGCAGGGCAGGACTACCGAAAAGACCTTCTGCTCCCGGATGCGGCGGGCGATCAGTTGGGTGTATTGGGAGCCGAAGTCGAGGACGACGATAGATTGGGCTTCCATATATCAGTGTACCGCCACTAGCTCTTAGCCGCTAGCTACTAGCCGGCTCCGGGGCTGCCAGGGGAGCGGCGGTTCCCGACGGAGCCTCCTCCGGCAGAGGCAGAGGAGCGAGCGTCGAAGCACGGTCATCTTCCGCCACAGCCACATACGCGGCCAGCCGTGCGATGAACAGAAAGTCGGCCGCGGCGAAGTAAATTACCGTGACCAGCCCGACCATTGCGATCACCAACCAGCCCGGCACGCGACCAATCAGCAACACCGGCACCAGCCCCAAGCCGAGGGCCGCGCTGAAGACTAGTAGGCGCACGACCAGAGAAACCGTGCCCACAGTGACAAGATCGGGGCTGCGGCGGCGGAAGAGCCGAACCGCGTCGGCGATTGCACCAAAGGTATCGCGCCGGTCGCGAACAGAGAACAACGTTGCCAGAAGCAGAAACCAGCCTATGCGCGACCGCAGGAGCGCAATCAGTGCTGACAGCACTACAAACACCAGCAGGAACACGGCAAGTCGCCCTGCCGGGCGGGAGGTCGCCACTGACCAGGCAATGATGCTGGCGCCAAAATAACCGAGCAGCGCTGCTAGTCCGAGCGTGGCGCGCAGGAAGTGCAAACCTAAGAGCGACGACCTCCGGGCTCGGCCGGCGGCATCCCCAAACAACGCCTGGAGAATGATGCTGCGGCCAAGTGAGGCGACGACGATCCACAAGGTCACCAGCACGGGAGCCAGGATAAGGAACACTTTCACCAGCTTCAGGCCGCTGCCACGGAAAATGTGGAGCAGCGCGTCGGCAACCAGCCAGGGCGTGCGGCTGCGCAGGGCCAACAGCTCGACGTCGGTGACCGCGATAGTGTCGAGGTAAAGGAGCACTGAGGCAGCGACCAGTGCCAGCGCCGCCAGCCCGTAAGTCCAGCGCCATGCGATCTCTGCCAGCACGATTCGGGGCTGGCGCAACGCGGTCTGGAAACCAGCGCCGATGGGAGATACCCTTGCCATGTCGCTAGAATACAGCCAAGGCTCGGGCGCCCCCCAATCTTCCCACTGGCGCAAGATTCACCCGGCAGCGTAAGCTCTTGGGCAGAGACCCTGAATTTCCGACATGACGGCACGACTAGCAATAGCGGTCGGGCTCGCGGGCTTACTGGTGACTGGCTGGCCCGCGGCTGCCGGTCAGCAGAAAAAGCCGGCGCCCGCTGCCCCTCAGGCCGCAAAGCCTCCTCGCAGCGAGGTCCCCAAGGGCCCGGCAGCCGCGGCCGATGCCTGCCCGGTCCCCAGCGCGCTCAACGTCCGTATCCATCCTGTGGGCGAGCAACAGCCAGCGGCGGAGATCTTGCTGATCGACCCCAAAGGCCGCAAGACCGGCATGAATCCGCTGGCGCGCGGCAACTATCAGGAGATCCCCTATTCGGTCTACGAGCTCGAGGGTATTGACGACGACGAAACGGAAGAGCCTGGGCCCTCGTCCGGCATCATCGACGTCTGGTGCCAGCCAGAAGACGGAACCTACACCCTGCAGGTGATCGGGACAGCGAGCGGAAAATACGAACTGGAAGTTATGGGCGTTGACCGAGCCCAGACGTCCTCACTGCGCGTCCTTCCCGCGACAACCATCGCCAAGGACGCCACCCACCGCTACTCCATCCAATATTCGAAAAAGCCGGGGACCAAGGTGAAAGTCGAGCCGGTCGACGAAACGCCTGCGGCGCAGAAGTAGCAGAGCGTCATCGCACCACGATATTCACCAGCTTACCGGGCACGACGATCGCTTTGACCACCTGCTTTCCGTTAAGCGACGCGCGAACCTTTTCGTCCGCCAAGGCACGCTCGCGGATGACGTCCTCAGGGCTGCCGGCGGGCACCATCAAGCGGCTGCGCACCTTGCCGTTGATCTGAATGACGATCTCAACCTCTTCCTCCCGGGCGAGCGCGGGATCGTATTGCGGCCAGGGGGCGCGCAGCAGACCTTCAGGTTCACGCAACACTTCCCAGAGTTCGTGGGCCAAGAAGGGTGCAAAGGGATGCAGCAGCAGGACCAGGTTGCGCTGGATCTCGGCCAGCAGCGGCACAGGGATGCTCTCAATAGCGCCGTGATCTTCCAGCGCGTAAAGCTCATTCACCAGCTCCATAAGCGCAGCGATAGAGGTGTTGAAGTGCCAGCGGCCCTCGTAGTCGTCGCTGACGCGCTTGATGGTCTGGTGCAGCTTGCGCTGGATCGCACGGGCTTCCGC
>DASYTX010000157.1:0-8857 GCA_036001865.1 Terriglobales bacterium | reverse complement strand
CCGATACCTCCCGCCGGCCCTGCGCGGCCAGCGCCTCGACCTGCCACTCGTGGTTGACGCACATGTGCATATCGGCCGATTTCCTACAATGTACATGCCTTGGCCCGGCTGGGACCGTGTGCTTGCGGTCATGGACCGCATCGGAATCCATCGCGCGGCCGTCAACGGCATCCTCTACCCCGATTTCGTCGAGGGCAACGATCTCGTCGCCGCCTTGTACCAGCAATATCCGGAACGCGTGATCGGCATCATGGGGTTGAATCCGTTCTATGGCGGTCGGGCGCTGCTGGACGAGATGACGCGCTGTGCCGACCAACTCGGCTTCCGGGGCATCAAGCTGCATGAGCTGGTGAAGGCGCGCGGCTTTGCGTCCTCGTTCAATCCTTCGATGCTCGATCCAATCCTGGAATTCGCCGAATGCCGGCAGTGCCCGATCCTCTACCACGGGCTCATCACCGAGCGCATGATTGGCGATCACCCACGAGTCACGTTTATCTGCGCGCACGGGCCCGCCTACATCGACGTTGTGCTCGCGATGAGCCGTTACGAGAACTTCCACGTGGACACGGCTTACACGATCGTGCTGCGGGGGACGATCGAGCGATTTGTCGACCAGCTGGGCAGCCACCGCGTTTTATTCGGGAGTGACGCCCCGCTTTCCGCACCGAGCGTGCGGCTCGCACAAATCCTCGCCGCGGCCATTCCCGATGACGCGGTGGAGAACATCCTCGGCCGCAATGCGGCGCGGATCTACCGGTTGTAGCGCGCAAGGCGGTCGGCCGCCGCCAGAGCGCGCAGATACGAGGTTAGAAATGAAACGCTCTTCCTGGTTGAAGTTGGTTGTCTGTCTGATCGTGCTCCTCGCCGCGCTAAATTCCTCGGACGTGAAGCCGCGGGCGAAGTCTTTGCCGGAGTCGGGATACGACTTCTATGTCCCGCGTTTGCTGATTGCCGCCGAGAGCCAGTGCGCCATTCTGGCACGCGGTTGGGAACAGGCGCGGGCACGGATTTTCGACGGTTTGAAACGCACGCTCGGGGAAGATCTGCCGCGCGACTGGCCTCCGCTAAATCCGACGAACGAGGGCAAGGTTCGCCGGCAAGGGTACGTCATCGAGCAGGTTTCGGCCGAATTCTGGCCGGGCGTGCGCTACGCGATGGAGGTGTTCGTCCCCGCAGGCCGGGGTCTCTTCCCTGCGGTGGTGATGACCCCGACGGGCGCTGCCACCGGCCAATTCGGCCAAGTTGGGCCGCGGGACCCCCTCTACCAGCAGTTGGGCGGCGCATTTGCCAGGCTGGGATTCCTGGTCGTCGGTGCGGTTCCCATCGGGAAGAATTATCCGAACGTCGCCTACCCCTACAACGGGATCGCCTTGCTGGCTGGAACTTCCATCGCGCAGGAACAGTTTCACACCGGGCGGCGACTGCTTGATTACTTGTTGAGCAGGAAAGATGTGGATGTGAACCGCGTGGGGATGATCGGCGACTCGGACGGCGGGTGGACGACGCTTTACACTTCGACCTTCGATTCGCGCATTAAAGCCGCTGCCCCCGGCGCCACCAACTACACGTTTTGCGGTCTGCTCCTGCCGCAACTGTGGAGGACATTCGACGAAGCCGAAGGCAACGCACCCGAGGTGCTGACCTACGGAGCAAACATCCCGATCCTGACCGCCTGCAACGCGCCCAAGTGGTTTTACTTCATCAACAACGCGCTCGAGCACCAGAGGCTGCAGTACATCCCGGTCATCGATGGAGCGGCTAAGGCCGCGTATGAGCACGCGGGCGTCCCGGAGCGGTATAGCAGCGGGTTATTTCCCTGCGGCCACGGCATTTGGCCGGTTGCGCAGGTGGGCGCCCTTTCCTGGTTCAGCCGCGTCTTCCTCGGTCACGAGCCGCCGCCCGGCGCGCTTGCGCTCACGCCAGTCAACGCCGGACAGGAAAAGCCTCCCCGAAAATCTTTCGAGCGGCTCGCGGTGTTCGGAAAAGAGATTGAACTGGTCTGGCCCGGTGAAGCGGGGTGGGACGAACTCCGCGTCGGCATCCTTCCAGACGACCCGGGGAAGGAGGGATTCCTGCGGATTATCGAGACGCGACGGAATGACGCCCGCGCTCACCGTAAGAAGTTTGCCGCCGCCCCGGAAGGCATCGCCAGCGAGCTGGCGCGTTCCTTGGGAATCCAGAACCTGACGATGGATCCAAAGGCCGGGAGGGAAGGCGGTTTCACCGCTCTCGAAACCGAACCCGGCTTGCGAGTGTTCGGACACTGGGTCAGGGAGGCGGCCAGCAAGTCTGAAGCAATCGAGCTGGTGGTTGGCACGACGGAGGACCGGGAGCGGGCGCGGAAAACAGTCGCCGCACGCTTCGACCTCCTTCTGCGGGAGGAGGCAACGCTCGGCCCCGACACGTGGGCGCTGGTCATGCTGAATCGACCCCCGGTGGGAATGTGGGCGTGGGATGCAATGTCGGCCGCCCGCTGGTTGAAAGGCGAGGGATTCCGAACCGTACAACTGCGTGGCGTTGGCAATACCGGGGCCGTTGTGGCCGTTTTCGCCGCCGCTTTGTCCCGCGACATCGACGCGATACACGTTGAGGGGAACACAATCCAGAGCCTGGATGAAGATGTGGTGGGCAAGCAGGCGGCGCAAACGCGTTACTGGGCTCATCGCCTTCTCTGGGTGACCGACCTGCCTGAGCTGAAGACGCTGTTGCAGCAACAGGGTCGCTGGAAGTAGAAATCCTGCCGGCGCGAGCCAATCGTTCAAGCGGCCGACGGGTCCGTCCTGCCGGCGTTGCGCTCGCCTGTAGCGCTGTTTGCGCACCCGGATTTGAGCCGAAAGCGCGATGCACCGGATCAAATGACATTAAGTAATTCTTAACGCTCGATTCAGAAAAACTTGCTTGACTTAACGTCTGAGCGGTCGCTAACATTCTGCCAGGAAACGGATACCCGCTGTTACAAACCATCAAGGCCGTCGCTCCTGTGGTTGGAGGTTAGCCATGAGAAAAAAGATGACCTTCGTCATCACCTTCCTTCTAGGTCTTTCACTCGTCCCGATGGCACACGCGCAGGGAGTGGACGCGGCGATCGTGGGCATCGTCGAAGACGCGAGCCGCGCTGCCGTTCCCGGCGCGAGCGTTACGGCGCGCCAGACCGCCACCGGCTTTACCCGGACCACAGTGTCGGACCCTGCTGGAGGGTTCGAAATTCTCGCTCTCCCTATCGGACCGTATGAAGTCACCGTAGAGAAACAGGGCTTCCGCACCTGGTACCTGCAGGATGTCCGGATGGAAGTAGGGCAGCGTCTCCGCATCCAGCCCATGCTGGAAGTGGGCACAATAGCGGAGCGGATCACTGTCGAAGCCGCACCGACCCCGATTAATACCGAGAACGCTGCGTTGGGCACGGTGGTGGAGACGGCGCAAATGCAGGAACTTCCATTGAGCGGGCGTGACTACACGGGCCTTGCCGAACTAGCTCCTGGCATCTTGGTCTCTCGTTTCGGTGCTGGTTTCCACGTCATCCAGGGGCAGGGTTTCTGGAATAACATGACGGATTTCCAGCTCAATGGAGTGAGCAGCACTGAACGGGGAGGTCAACGGGGCATGCTCAGCCCGCCGCTCGACAGCCTAGCCGAGCTCAACGTCCAGACAAACAACTTTTCAGCCGAAAGCGGCCGGTTTTCGATGATCTTCCAGGCCGTCACAAAGACCGGCACAAATGATCTGCACGTGAGTTTATGGGAATTCCTCCAAAACGAGGCTCTGAACGCACGGCAGGCCTCCGCTCTGTCGAAACCTTTTCTCCGGCGGAATCAGTTCGGCCTGGTCGGCGGCGGGCCCATTATACGAAACAAGACGTTTTTCTTCGGAAGTTTTGAGGCGACCCTTGTGCGCGGCCAAGCGATTCTCAACAACCGGGTTCCGCCGGAGGCGTTCTACAGAGGCGATTTCTCCTCGCTCTCTGTCCCACTACGGGACCCGGCCGGGGGAAATTTTCCCAACAACATCATTCCTCAGGGGCGCTGGAACCCAGCTTCTAAGTTCTTCTTTCCGTTTATCGCAAAACCCAATTCGGCCGACGGCCGTTTTCTGCGGCTCAATGCGTCCAACCCCACGGATGATACAAATTTCCTGGTGCGCGTAGATCACCAGTTAACCTCAGCACACAGGATTTACGGGCACGTGGCTCGGACTACCAGTGACGGCCTTACTCCCGGTTACGATCCCGTCCGGCACTTGGGCGATACCTTGAGATCCCATCCGCAAGCCCATGTGGCCGCGCACTATGACTGGGTGATTTCGCCGGGGACGCTGTTGGTGATTGATGGGGGTTATCTGCGCGACCACTTAATTACGAGACCGCCCTCCGACCAGATCGGGAAACGGAATTACACGCAGGAGGCAGGCATCCAGGGTTTTCCGAGCGAGGGAAGGGAAGCATGGCTGGGGCTTCCGATTGTCACTATGAGCCCATACAGCGGGTTCAGAACAGCCGGGAGCCTGGACCTGGTCACGCAGTCGTATACCTTCGGGGGGTCGCTGCGGCTGGTTGAGGGCAAACACTCCGCCGCACTGGGAGCACAATACGTGAACGGCAGCTTGTTGGAGACAACCACTTCCTGCTGTCAAAATGGAGAATTCAGGTTCGGGAGCGCTTTCACAGGGGACGCCTTCGCCGATTTCCTCCTCGGTTATCCCAACCGAGGGAGGCGCAATTACCCCCTTCACAAGTTCGGCCAGACGAGTATGCCCTACATGGGCTTCTTCGCCCAGGATTCTTGGAAGGTCTCGCCGACGCTCACGCTCACCCTTGGACTCCGCTATGACTTCTGGTTTGGACAAACGTTCTATCGAGGCCAGGGCGCCGCCTGGGACGCCCAGGCAAAGAAGGTAGTGGCGGGGACTTTGGATGATGGGACCATTGATCTGAATGCCCAGCCGACCTCGGCCGCCCTCTACAACCAGTACAAGGATTACATCATTTCCGCCAAGCAGGCCGGCCATCCACCGGGACTCTGGCACCCGGACCGAAATAACTTCGCTCCCCGGCTGGGTGCTGCGTGGCGACCCTTTGGAGTGAAAGACTTTGTCGTGCGGGGGGGCTATGGCATTTTTTACACCGAGTGGGACATGGACGCCCCGCTTTCCCAGGTCACCGGTCTGCCCTTCTGGGCTCTGGAGGGGCGCAGCTTCAGTTCGCGACAGCCTTCGGATTGGAGATCCATCTTTCCGCTGACGCAGACGTTCAGTTTCCCCGGTGTCGGCGGAGTTGATCCGCGCCAACCTATGTTGACCATTCATCAATGGAACGTCAGTGTCGAGAAGACCCTGCCGCTGAGCACAGCGCTTGAGCTGTCTTACGTGGGCACGAGGGGTTCACTGTCCGTTGGCCACTACTACAACGTGGTCCCGCCGGGAGACTACGACGATCTGCAGGCCGCCTTGCCGTATCCCCAGTTGGGCAGTCTGTGGAACCTGACTGGGGAAGGCAAGTCCTGGTACGATGCCTTCCAGTTGAAAGCTCAGCGACGGTTCCGACAAGGACTTTCCTACCAAGTCGCCTACTCGCTAGGGAAAATGAGGGAATACGGCGGCCAGTTTGCTACTCTTACTCCTTTTGCTCCGGCAGGCTGGGACCGCGGCCCTTCCTCGTTGGACCGCCGGCACATCCTCACCGTGAGCTGGGTCTACGACATTCCGATCGGCAAAGATCGCTACTTTGGAAAGACCTTGCCCGGCGTGCTGGATGCAATCGTCGGCGGCTGGGGACTAGCGGGCTTTTACAGGTACCGCTCCGGGAGACCCTTAAGTGTTTCCGAGTCGGGCGATAGTCTCGGCAACGATACCGCAAACCGAGCCGATTTGGTCGGCGACCCGAAGGTATCGCACCCGTCCGCCGAGAAGTGGTTCAACCCGGCCGCGTTCGCAAACCCAGCCCCGCACCAGTTTGGCAATTCACCTATTGGTATTATCACCGGCCCGAGCTATGGCGGGACGGATGTGAATATCTCCAAGAAGTTCCGCCTCCGGGAGAACACGTTTCTGCATTTGAGATGGGAGATGTACAACGCGTTCAACCAAGTGTTTCTGGGTAACCCAGACACCACTCTCAATACAGGCACTACCGGGAGGATTTTCGGCGCCCAGCAAGCGCGTACGATGCAACTCGGTCTTAAGCTGACGTTCTAGTTTCCCGCTTGGCTCGGGGGCGAGGGGGCGACTATGCGGTTTTCTGGCTCGGCGTGTCCTGCAGCGGCGCCGAGGTCTTTTTACGTCGCAGCCGTTAGGGCCCAATTCGAAACGGGCCGCCTCCGTTGCCGGATATCGACGGCAAAAGTCCTCTTCGCAAAGGTAATTCTGCCATGATGCACAGGAACGTACTGAATCCGTCAAACCTGGCTCTCGTTCTTTGGACGCTTGCCGTTTGCGTTGCGCTCCCCGTTCGCGGTGCCAATCGGCCGCCCCAGTTATGGACAATCTTGAAACAGGCGCCTGCTGCTGGAGCCTGATGTTTACTATCGCGGGCTTAAGCGAGTCCTGGACAACATAGATAGCTTTGTCAAGCATGCAAGAAGGGTCGACCACGTACTGTCTCTGCGGCCTGAGGAGATAGACGGGTTATATGATGAGGACCGGGAGAGTGCGCGGCGGATCCTCAACCAAGTCAGAGAGGTCAAAGCGAGATTCGAGCGCAACGCTCGTCAGGAGAAGACGGCAGATGAGATCTGGGGGAGCGTGGATGTTGTTCGGTAGTCCCTTGCGCTGTGAACTATGAACCACATGGCACAGAAGCTCGCTGGGCTGCTTGTTCCGGTAATGGCAGCCGCGCTCCTCGCCCACGCACCTCAGTCCTCGGACCGCGAGCACGAGCCAGCGCCCTCCGGATTTCACTCCTGGGTTCCCCAGCTTCTGATTGCCGCGGAGGCGCGATGCACGGTTCCCGCTAGAGGCTGGACAGCAATGCGGGCGCGAATTCTAGAAGGATTGAAGCGCACGCTCGGGGAAGATCTGCCCCGCACCTGGCCTCCGCTCCAGGCCCGAGTGGAAAGCTCATTTCTGCGTCAGGGCTATCGGATCGACCAGGTTTCGGCGGAATTCTGGCCTGGCGTACGCTATGCCATCCAGGTCTATGTCCCTTCGGGCAAGCCGCCCTTTCCAGGCATTGTGATGGCCGCGACCGGCCGCACAGGCCCGCGTCATCCACACTATCAGGTGATGGGGGGCGCTTTCGCCCGCATGGGCTTCCTCGTGGTGGCAGCCCTCCCCCTCGGGAAAGGGGTCGGGCACCCAGCCTACCAGTACAACGGCATCGCCCTTCTCGCCGGCACATCCATCGCCCAGGAGCAATTCCACACCGGCCGCAGGGCGCTTGATTATCTGATGAGCCGGCCGGATGTAGACCCACGCCGGGTAGGCATGATCGGGGCTTCTGACGGCGGTTGGACCACTCTTTACGTTTCTACCTTTGACCGGCGCATCGTAGCAATCGCTCCGGCCTCCACCAATTACACCTTCTGTGGTCTATTGCTGCCCAAGTTGTGGAAAACCATGAACGAAGCGGAAGGCAACGCGCCAGAAGTACTCACATACAGGGCGAACATCCCTACCCTGACGGCCTGCAACGCTCCGCGCTGGATGCATTTCATCAATTCGGAATATGAAGGCCACCGCCTGCAATACATTCCAGTCATCGACGGGGCGGCGCGCGCAGCCTATGAGTTTGCGAACGCGGGGAACCGGTATAGCAGCCATATTGCCCCCTGTCCCCACGGGCTGTGGCCAGTGGCCCAAATCGAGGCAATCTCCTGGTTCTTGCAAGTTTTCCTGGGTCGTCGCCCCCCTGAAGGAACGTTCACGCTGCAGCCGGTCCGCGATGGTGAATTTGAAAAGCTCATTATCGATGGCATACCGGTCGAGGTCGTCTCGGACAAGGACCCCGAATTCGGGAAGCTGCGGGTGGGCCAGCTAGGCGATGACGCCGGTGGCCCTGGTTTCCTGCAGATCATCGGAACACGACGGCGCGATGCCCGGCACGCAAGAGCTTCGCTGGCGAAGAACCCGGCCCGCATGCGGCGCGAACTGACCCGCTGCCTTGGGCTCAATGGCCTGGACATGAATCCGCGAGCGACGGTCGAGGGCGATCGGGTCACGCTGGAAACCGAGTCCGGACTGCGTGTGTTTGGCCGCTGGGTCCGGCCGGCCGCAGACAAAGCCGACCCGGTTTATCTGGTCGTGGGCACGTCGGTCGACCGCTCGGAGGGCCTCGACCTTGGCGACGCCGCCCGGTTCGATCTTCAGATGCGTGAGGAGGGCGTTCTGGGGCCCGATACCTGGGCCCTGGTCATGCTCAATCGCCCACCGATAGGTATGTGGGCTTGGGACGTGATGTCTGCCGCTCGTTGGCTAAGCAGCCAGGGGTATAGGAGGGTGCGGCTCGCAGGCGTCGGCGACGCCGGAGCGGTGATCGCGATTTTGGCCGGTACCTTGGCGCACGACTTCGCGTCGGTCGAGGTGCACAAGAACCAAATCAGGAGCCTGGATGAGGACGTGGTGGGCAAAAAAACCGCTTACACTCCCTACTGGGCCCACCGGCTGCTGTGGGTAGCGGACCTCCCTGAACTAGCGCAACTGCTGCAAGCCGAGGGCCGCTGGAAGGCCATTGCGGTCGGTCGGACAAAGAGGCCCATCTGAAATCGATGGAAGAGGCCAGGGGCATCTTCTTCAGCACAAGCTAACCTTCGGGAGGGTATCGTCATGTTCAGGATGCGTCATTGCCTCTTCGTTTTCTGCATGCTTCTCGAGTGCGTGGCCTTGGCGTCTGCCGGAGGTGAGCGGCGGGCCGGGTTGTGGTCCATTA
>DASYTX010000156.1:0-14249 GCA_036001865.1 Terriglobales bacterium | reverse complement strand
TTCCCGGCTGTCACCGTACCGTTCTTGCCGAAGGCAGGCTTGAGCTTGGCCAAAGTCTCCAGCGTGGTATCGGAACGCCGGTGGTCGTCCTCAGTGAACATCTCGCCTGTAGGCTCGCCTTTCTTATTCCTAAGCGGCACCGCTACCAGCTCTTCTTTAATGCGGCAGGCCTTGTAGGCGGCGTCGGCCGATTGCTGCGAGCGCAGCGCCAGTTCGTCCTGCATCTCGCGCGTGATGCCCATCTGCTCGGCGTACAGTTCGGCGGTATTGGCCATGTAGAGGCCGCAGAAGCTGTCGAGCAGCGCGACCATCAGCGAATCTTCCATCTTGCCCTCGCCCAGGCCGAAGCCCCAGCGCGCCCCGCGGATCACATGCGGCGCCTGCGACATCGATTCCATGCCGCCGGCCAGCACCGTGCGCGCCTCGCCGAGCTGGATCATCTGCGCGGCTGTAACGATGGCTTGCATTCCGGACCCGCACAGGCGATTGACAGTGAGTGCAGGTGTTTCAATGGGCAGGCCGGCGCGTAGCGCCACGTGGCGAGCGCCGTAGAGAGCGTCGCCCGAAGTCTGCTGCGCGTTGCCGAAGACGCAATGGTCGAACTCGCCGGGTTCGACGCCGGCGCGCTGCATAGCGCCCTCGGCAGCGATGGCGCCCAGTTCCTGCGCGGTGAAGTCGCGCAGCTTGCCGCCGTAGCGGCCCATGGGCGTGCGCGCCCCGCTGACAATAGCAATGTCACCTGGATTCAGCATGGAAGTCCCCGAAAACGCACCCAAGGTTGGCGCAAAGCCGCCAGTTTAGCAGGCGGGAAGCATGCTCACAAAATGCTGGCGAGGAATTTCAGAGAAGGTGGGATTACTGGCCAGCGGTAGCCATCTGTAACTGCGGCGGGAGCGCATGCGACTTGTTGCCGCCCTCTCCCTCGGCGATCTCCAGAGCGTATTCGGCGCGGTTCATGAGTTCCGTAACGTTGTCGATGGCGTCGTACTTGGGGTCGATCACTGCCTCGGCGATGCCGGCGGTGACGGTTACCGGTTGGTCCGTGCCGGGCAAACGCACACTCCCCAGCACCCGCCGCATCTTCTCCGCAGCAAGCAAAGCGTTGTGCTCGTTAGTGTCGGAGAGGCTCACGGCCACGGTGGTCAGGTCGTAGCGCACGGCGGTGTCGCTCTGCCGCACACACGAGCAGAGCACCTGGCCGACGTTGCGCATCATGTCGTTGACCGCGGCCTCACCGTACTCCTTCACCAGGACCGCCGCCTTCCCGAAATTCAGCAGCAGGAGCGCGGCCGGTGAGCTCTGTTGCTGGGCGCGGCGGACCTCCGAGGTCAGTACATCTATATAAGAGGAGCGCTTCAGCAGCCCGGACTTCTCTTCCGTCACCGCCAGCGTCCTGACCAGGCTGCGCAGGCGGGCGCCATGAAAGGCCTGCACGACATGGTCGGCGATGCTGCGCAGCAGCGTGATGTCTGCAGTGCGCCACTGTCTTGGAGTGCCGCAATGCTCCAGAATGAGAATGCCGAGGTGCTCCTCGCCATCGAGCAGTGGCACGGCCAGCAGGGACTCAATTCCTAGCGCACCAAGCAGTTCCTGAATGGAAGCCAGTTCGGGAGCGCCCAGAGCGTGCGGCAGGTGCACCACTCCTCGCTCGATGGCCACTGCCTGAAGCGCACCGATGAGCTTGACGATGGCCTGAATGTCCGACTGCTTCACCTGGGGAGCGCAATATTCCAGCGCCGCCGAGGGCGGCTTGCCGGGGGTACACATTGCAGCCACGCAACGGCTGACGCCCCAATGTCGCCCCACCTCGTTTACCGCCGTAAACAACACGCTCTTGACGTTGCCCTGACGGTAGATGTTGCGCGTGATCTCGCTGACGCGCTCCAGGCTATCGGCTGCGCTTTCCTGCGGCGCCGCCTGCGGCCCACCGGGGGAAGGAATGGCAGGCCCGGCGGAAGACGCAGCAGCTCGGCGCGGCGCGGCCGACCGCCCATATTCTGGGATGAAGGCTGCGGCCTCAAACAGCTCGTAAAGCTTCTCGTTGTTTTCCTCTTCGTGAGGGAACAACTTGTTGATCCGCGTGAGCCGCTCGAGGGCTTTCGAACGCATGGAGTACTGCAGGAAGATCTCCGCCTGCAGCATGAAATCTTCCAGGATGGTCGGCTGGGTTTCTCTAGTCGCGACCTCGGGCAGCGACGGCTCCGGCTCGGTGACCCCCGACTTGAGTCGCTGGGCAATGGTATCGAAAAAGTGCTGGTCGATCCTGCCGCGCAGCATCTCCAGTCGCTGCTGATGGCCGGGCTCGTAGGGATCGACCTCGGCCGCGCGGTCCAGAGCGTCGCCCGCCTTGAGGAAGTTGCCCGCGGCGAAGTACAGGTCGAAAAGCCGCAACAGGGCGGCAGAGTAGTCATATTCGCGGCTGTTGTTGTTGTACAGCTCGACCAGGTATTCCAGGAACTCGAGTCCCGGAGGATGCTGGTCGGTGATTTCCTTGATGGCGAGCACAAACTCGCGCCGCCGTCCTGCCTTGTACTGGTGCGACGCCAGGTCCCTGGTGAGCGCGAGCGCACGCTCGTACTGCTCGGCACCAATCAGTGCGGCGATGAGCCTCATGACTTCATCGAACTGCCGGGGGTCGCGCTGGAAGAGTTCCCATATATAAGGTCCCGCGTCCAGAGGGCGATTCGCGGCGAGCAGGGCGCGGCCATACACGTCGCGCAGCTCGGGGCTGCCACCGGGAACTGTGGCCAGGGGCTCCACCGTGCTGATGGCCGCGGCCGCATCACCGGTCGCCAACTGCGCTTCTGCGCAGGCCAGAACCACGCCGGGGTTGGCAGGATCGAGCGCAAAGGCGCGCTGATACCAGGTGAGGCCGTCACCGCCCGCCTTACGATCCAGTTCCCCGGCCTGGAAAAAGGCCAGTGCGGCAGATTTGTTGTCACCTAGTCCGGCGTGCAGTTCGCCCAGCCTGCGCAGGTTGGATACGCTCGGCTCCAGCACAACAATGCGCTCCATGGCTGCCCGGGCATCGTGCTTGCGGCCCGCACTGATATAACCCACGACTGCCGCCTCGAACGCCTCGAGCGCATCCTTGCGGCTGGATTTTTCAGTCAGACGGGCAAAAAGGAAGGTCTGGTCGACGTTAGGGGCGCCAACACGCGCCAGTTTCTTGTAGGTGATCACCGCCTTGGCCAGGTCGCCGACTGAGGCCTGCCGCTCAAAGAGCACGCCCAGCAGCGTCGCGGCTTCCCCGGGGCGGTTCAGGGAAACGCACAGATCGGCGGCCTTCTGCCGCGCGGCGTCATTGGTCGGCTCTTCCGCGAGGACCGCCAGATACTCTTCCAGAGCGGCGTCGTGCTTGCCCTTCTGAAACAGTTTTTCGGCTTTGTCGAGACGTTTCGTCAGCTCGGCCATCGGGCCCTGTGGGTGTTGCGGAGTTACGAGTATTGTATGGTCAGCGCGCAAGCGTCAGCAATGAACAAGCCAGTGACGTTAGGGAATGGCCGCGGACAGCAAAAGACCTCTGCGGGTTCAACAGGCTGAGGGTGACGCAGACAACCAAAGGAACCGCGGGTGGTGACACGCGCGAGCACGGGCTTCGCCGCCAGCTCACCGCCGGCCAGATGGCCATGGTGGGCGTAGGCGGCTCAATCGGCACGGGACTGCTCCTGGGCTCGGGGGCAGCGGTGCAGATCGCCGGGCCAGCCGTCATCCTTACCTTTCTTGCCGCTGCGCTGATCACCTGGACGGTCACCATGGCCATGGCGGAGATGGCCAGCGTGCATCCTGCCGCAGGTTCCTTTGGCGTCTACGCTGAGCTTTACTTGAATGACTGGGCCGGGTTCGTCTCGCGTTACGGATATTGGTTGGCGATTGCCATTGCTGTGGGCGGCGAGCTGGTGGCCTCGGCGACCTATATGGCCTACTGGTTGCCGCAAGTGCCGCGGATCGCGTGGGTGGGGCTGTTCGCCGCCCTGCTGCTGGCGATCAACCTGCGCCAGGTCGGCGAGTACGGCCGCGCGGAGTATTGGATGGCGATGGTGAAACTGGTGACCATCATCGCGTTCGTCGTGATTGGCGCCGGGCTGATGCTCGCCGGCCGCGTGTTGCCTCAATACACGGCGCACGGCGGTTTCTTCCCAAAAGGGCCAGCCTCGCCGCTGCTCGCCATGTCCTATGCCCTGTTCACCTTCGCCGGGGTTGAGATGGTGGCCATCTCCTCTGGCGAATCAAGGTCGCGGGCGGAAATCGCGCGCGCCATGCTGCTGACCTTTGTCCTGCTCACCTTCGTCTATATGGGCGCGATTATCGTGCTGGTGGGGGTGATGCCGTGGCACGGGGCGGGGGTGAGTGAGAGCCCATTCGTCAGCGTATTCCGCCACGTCGGCTTGCCGGCGGCTGGGCATGTGATGAACTTTGTGGTGCTCAGCGCCGCACTGTCCGGCGCCAACGCCAGCCTGTACGTGGACTCGCGTACATTGTTCTCCCTCGCCCGCGGGGGCTATGCGCCTGCCGGCTTGGGGAAATTGACCGCCGCCGGCGCGCCGATGCGTGCGTTAATAGTTTCGTCGTTCGGGATCATCGTGGCACTGGCCATGGAGAAGTGGGCGCCGAAGAATGCCTTCGTCTACATCCTGGGCGCGGCTCTGTTTGGCGCCATGCTGGCCTGGCTGGTGGCGCTGGCTGCACATGTGCGCTTCCGGGCCAGGCTCTCGCCGCAGGTACTGTCCGCGCTGCCGATGCGTTCGCCCGCCGGCGCGGTCGCTTCCGCGGCCGGCTTTGCCGGCATTGTGATCGGCATTGGCGCAACCTGGTGGGTCTCACGCGTGACTGTTATCAGCGGCGTGGTCTACCTGGTGGTTCTCACATTCGCGTATTTCCTGATGCAAGCACGTACCAGGAATAGGGACGCTTCGCTGCGCTCAGCATGACGATGCGTGGTCGTCCTAGGCGAAGCGAAGGACCCCTGCCTGCCGTAGAATGTTGTGACCTATGGATGACCTGCTGCGGTATCGCGCCGAGTTTCCCATCCTCGAGACGACCACCTATCTGATCAGCAACTCGCTGGGCGCGATGCCGCGCGGTGTTTACGATGCCCTGCGCGATTACGCCGAGGCATGGGGAAAACAGGGTGTGCGCGCCTGGGATGATTGGTGGATGCGGCCAGTCGAGGTGGGCGATGAAATCGGCGGCCTGATGAATGCGCCGCGCGGCTCAGTTTCGCTTCACCAGAACGTCACCACCTGCGAGGCCATTGTGGCCTCGTGCTTCGATTTCAGCGGGCACCGGAACAAGATCGTCTATGACGACCTGAACTTCCCCTCGGTGATGTACCTGTGGGAAGCGCAGCGGTCGCGGGGGGCGCGCGTGCACATGGTCCCAAGCGAGGACGGAGTGCACGTCTCCACCGAGCGGTTGCTGGACGCCATCGACGAGGAAACGCTGCTTGTCCCCATCTCGCACGTGACCTTCCGCAGCGCCTTCGTGCAGGACGCAAAGGCGATTGTGGAGAAGGCGCACAAAGTCGGGGCGCGCGTCTTGCTCGATGTCTATCACTCGCTTGGCGCCATGCCCGTGGATGTGCAGGCGCTGAACGTGGACTTCGCCACTGGCGGCGTGCTCAAGTGGCTCTGCGGCGGGCCAGGAGTCGGTTATCTCTACGTCCGTCCTGACGTTGCGACCAAGCTTCAGCCAGGAGTCACAGGATGGTTCGCGCACCGGAATCCTTTTGACTTTGAAGTCGGCCCGATCAAGTACGCTGATCCGCCTTTCCGCTTCATGAATGGGACCACGCACATCCCGGCGCTGTACGCCTGCCGGCCAGGGCTGAAGATCATCCGCGAAGTAGGCGTGGAGCGTATTCGCCTGAAGTCGGCGCACCAGACGGCACGACTCATCCAGCTTGCCGACCAGCGCGGCTGGCGCGTGAATACCCCACGCGAGGCGGAGCGGCGTGGCGGGACCGTTTCCGTCGACATGCCCAACTCGCAGGAGGTCTGCCAAGAGCTGCTGAAGCGCAACATCCTGGTGGACTGGCGGCCGCGCGCCGGCGTGCGCATGGCGCCGCACTTCTACAACTCAGATGAAGAATTGGACACTGCAATCGCCGCCGTGGATGAGATCCTCACGGGAATGAGGGCGGCAGCGCGATAGATCTCGCGAAGTGCTTCTGGATGGGAAGGGACGCCGAGGCTCGGCGCCCCTTTCTCGCGTGGTCAGGCGGCGGCTCTTGCACGCCGGGCATAGAAATGGTTCGCCAAGAAGGCCGACCAGCCCACGGTCTTGTCGAACTCCAGCTTTTGGTAGGTGGGCTCGACCTGTTCGAAGCTACGCTTGCTCCGCGGCACCCACATGGCCAGTCCCGTTGCGTTTTGCACCTCAGGCCCTAAAGACACGGAATCGACGCAGGCCAACTCCACCGCCTTGGCCACGGCTTTGGCGGTCAGTTGTACCTCGCTGTCTTTGCAAATCCCGGCGAGCAAGGTGCAGAGATCGGCGAGGTCGAAGGTGTCCCGATTGGCGAATGACTGAGCGTCGTTGCAGGCCTCCGACACCGCGGCGAAGCCACCGTGGCCGGCCTTCTCCAGCGCCTTGACCAGGCGACCGACCTCCTGGGTGATAACGTTCTCGCAATGGAACGCCGCCAACGTGCAGGGCCATGACGTCCGGCGGGACTGGTAGCCCTGCCGGTAGGCTTCCACCGCTTGCTTGCCCCAGTCGGCCGGCGTTGTAGGCGGTCTTTCCGACAACAACCGGAACCACGCGGCGTAGTCCCAGCCGTCCCCAGGTTCGAGGTCCTCGGAGGCCACGCAAACCTCGGCAAAATCTTTGAACTGCTCCAGCACCTCTACCATGCCGTTGAGGCAGGTGTCGGAAAAGATCAGATCCACCTTTTTGCTCTTCATCCCCGCGCGCGCAAACGCGGCATTCAGCACCCCGCGCGCCTCGTAGTTGGTCAGAACCCCGCCATTGGTATCGTCGTGCAGCATGGCCCGCAACGCCGGAGTTGCGGCCAGAGCGGCCCGGGAAACGAACAGCCGACGCGCAGGCACAGACCGGCTACGCTGGTTGCGGGGGACGGAGCGCAGGGCGCGCGCCAGTAATACTTCCTCGGGATCGTTCTCGTCGAAAACGCCTGAGCCGTGGTCCCAAAACCCGATGGCTTTGCGTTGCTTGGGATAGGTCAGCAACGCGCGTGCGAAAAAGTTTGCCAGCGTGGCTGGATCGCCCGTGTCAATCTCGCCCCAGGTTTCGACTATCCGCTGGCCCACGCGCGGCGATTGCTCGATCACGTGCGCCCCTTGGTCAGCGTAGTCGACTAGAGCGAGGATGCTGATTGGGCCCCTGTTGCCCGCGGCCATCTCCTGCAGGTCTTCCACCGCGAAACTGCTGAGGTTGTTGTCACCACCGAAAATTTCGATGACGGCATGCGTGGATTCTTTGTCCTGGATGGGAAAGGGGGTGGGGGTTTCCATTTCGCGCCTCCTGCGAGCCGAAGCTCAGCGGGCGCATCATAGCGGCAGATCCGCTTACGGCAAGCCCAAGTACAGGGTTGTTCCAGATTCAGAACATCCCATCCCCGTCCCTCGCCGTTAATGGAACTCGCCCGCGCACGGGATGCTGCTTCACAAATTTTTCGCGCCCCGATGTTCCAGATTCAGAACAAGCTTGACATTCGCCTTTTGTTCGCTAATACTTGGGGTGTGGCACTTACCAAGCGCCAGCGCGAGGTCTACGACTTCATCGCCGGGTTCGTGCAGGAGCGCGGCTACTCGCCGTCGTTCGAGGAGATTGGGCGCGGCCTGCAACTGAGTTCACTGGCCACGGTCCACAAGCACATCACCAATCTCGAGAAGAAGGGGCTGCTCAAGCGCGATTACAACCGCAGCCGCTCCATTGACCTGATCGCACCCAAGGGCCGGATGAAGCAGATGCTGGCCACAGTGGCGCCCGCGTCGCTGCCTCTGCTGGGACGCATTGCCGCCGGACGCCCGGTGGAGGCGCTGGAGACCCCGCAGACTATTTCGCTCGCTGATTTTACGCGCTCGCGGGAAGTCTTTGTCCTCGAAGTGCGCGGCGACTCCATGCAGGACGAGCACATCCTCGACGGCGACTACATCCTGGTGGAGAAAACCAACGTGGCGCGCGACGGCGAGATCGTGGTCGCCCTGGTTGACGGCATGGAAACAACATTGAAGCGGATCTACAAGGAAGGCGATAAGGTCCGGTTGCAGCCTTCCAACACCGCCATGCAGTCCATCATCGTGCCTGCGGCGGCGGTCGTGATCCAGGGACGGGTCATCGGAGTGCTGCGCAAGTACTGATTCCGTTGCGCGTTTCGCGTTTCGCCACACGATCACGCGCCAGCGCAAAAGCAAAAACCCAGCCGGTCGGGCTGGGTTCAACTTTCTTGCGTCAGCGTGACGCTCACACGTGCTTGTCGAGCGCCTTCTGGATGGTTTCCCTGGAGACGTAGCCGACGATCTGGTCCTGCACCTTGCCACCCTTGAAGATGATCAGCGTGGGGATGCCACGCACCTGGTAGCGTTGGGGCGTGGCCACGTTCTTGTCCACGTCCAATTTGCCGACCTTTATTTTGCCGTCATAGAGCGACGCCACCTCGTCCACGATCGGCGCCAGGGCCTTGCACGGGCCGCACCAAGCCGCCCAGAAATCCACCATGACCGGCTGCTCGGAATTGAGCACTTCGCGGTCAAAGTTGTCGTCGGTCACTTCAATAATTCCGTTACTCGCCATCGGTCCTCCGAAAATCGATACGCCAGCACATCGCCAGGCGAGAGCGCTGCCACTCACACCCAAAGAGGTATCGTACCATTAACTTTTGATGCTGCAGAGGGACGGAAGTAGCAGGAAAGAAGTAGCCGAGAGCTGCTCACTCCCGGTGCTGCGGCTGGAGAAGGTCTGCATGGCACTTCTGACTTGCTCCCGATTTGGAGCAGAAATAAGAAGCGCCCTGAACTTCTCAGCTCAGGACGCCCACGGCAGCCCTCCCCCAGAACTGCCTAACTGCGCCACCGAGAATAGGACCGGGCAGGGTCACCTGTAAACATCACTTAGGTAACCTTAAGGTAACCACGCCGGAGAGGTGACCACAAGGGTGCGACGCAACTTCCCCAACCCTCCCTCCGAGGGTCGGGCGAGATCGCCGCGAATAACAAGCCGTTGCAGAGCAACTGCAAAACGCTTCATAGCTCAGTTTCATATCCCTAGAGGTGTGGAAAAATGCCGCAGATTCCAAAGAGGTTACAAGGTCGAAACCCTATCAAAATGGCAGGCAAGATGCTCAGTCGCTCTCGAACACTTGGGCAGACGTGTAGCCGGAGGAAGAAGAAGAACATGAAGACAGCTCTTCTGGTCGGGTTGCTGCTGGTTGCAGCCACTGCCGCCTACGCCGACCCCATAGATCCCGGGATCATCATCGGCGGCGGCACCGGATCATTTCGATTCACCTCAACGCCGTTCAGCTTCGCCCCAGCCGCGGGAAACCAATGCCAGTTTACTAGCGCTAACTTTACTGGCGGACCGAATCCGGGGCCCTGCGTGTTCATCAACAACACGGGCTTTCACTTGTCGAACCTGACGATTACTGCCACGCTGCCGGTCCCAGTTACTACCTTGACTTTCTTCTGTGGCGTAACCGGGTTTTTTGCGGGCTGCAACTTTACCCCACTCTCGACCAATACAATCCAGTTCTTCTTTTTTGGCGGACCTGGGATCAACTCCGGATGTTCACCGGGAGCCTGCGACGAATTCTTGATCGACATCTACGCCAATCAGACGTCCTGGCCCGCGGGGACAACCTTCACCGCCGTTGCCAACGTCCCGGAACCGGGGACCGTGGCCCTTGTGGCGACCGGCCTGGGCGCACTGGTTGCCCGGCGGCGCCGGCGCAAAGGAATCAAAGAGCAGGTCTAGCCGGATTTGCCGAACCGGCCAAGCAGGTGCTGAAATTGGGGTTGGCCGTGTAGGTTCTTGAGTTCGGGGTCATTCCCGACTTCCTTGGGTGGGTAACCCTTCTCCAGTGCTTGAGATAAAGCTTTGAGCGCTTCACTGTAGCGCCCGGCCAAGGCGTTCACTACCGCTTCGTTGTACATCAACTCCACGTCATTGCGATTGATGGCGCGCGCCCGCCGAATGAAGTTCAGGGCCTGAGCGGGATCGCCTTTCTTGGCATAGTAGAGGGCCAGATATTCCAGCGCCGTAGTGTTGCGTGGGTTGACCTGCAGGTCCTTGTAGGCCAGAGAAATGGCCTTGTCATACGTGGCTTTGGCCTGGTCGGCGCGGCCCGACCAGCGATAAGCGTCGGCCAAGTTACCCACTGCAACCTGCTCGTTGGAATTCAACTCCACGGCTTTCTCGAACATCCTCACCGAGTCTTCGTAGCGCTTGGAATAAAAGTAAGCGACCCCCATGTTGGAATAGACCTGGAAGCTGGGCTGGATGGCAAGCGCCTTTTGGAAGGCGGCAATGCTCTCGTCCCATCTGCCCTGGCGGTAATAAGCCAGACCTGTATTCATGTGGCCAAAAACGTTCTCTGGTTCCAGCTCGGTGACGCGGCGGAAGGCGGTGAGCGCGTTTTCATTCTCTCCCAAGCGCAAGTAGGCAGCACCCAGCGCGTTGTGATTGACCCAGAAGTAAGGATTAATGATTATGGCCTTCTGATAATTGCGGATCGCCTCCTGCTTATTGCCTGCGCCAAGGTAGGCCGCGCCCAACCGCCGGTACACCTCATCGGACTTGGGGGCGAGCGCCAGCGCCCGGTTCAGCTCCGCGACGGCTTCGGAGGACTTGCCTGTGTCGGTGTACACACTGCCCAGCGCCAGGTGTACCTCCGGCAACTGATCATTCATGCGCTGAGCCTGTTGCGCCGCGCCCAAGGCCTTTTCCGACCAGAAGCTGTCCTTCTTCTCGCGATACATGTGCATGCTGGCGTCGGCCAAACCGGCGTAGGCGAGGGCGAATTGCGGGTCCTTCTTGATGGCGTCGTTATAGAAATTGATGGCTGTCTGAATGTTCCTGACGTCCTGCATTCCGCGCAGGGCGTTGCGCCCGCGCAGGTAGAGGTCGTACGCCTCCACGTTCTCGGTGGGATGCGCTGTCCCGCGGGCCAAATCCTCGCTGCTGGGATTCAACTGAAGTGCGGTGAGCAGGCGGGCGTACATGTGGTCTTCCAGGGTCAGCAGGTCCTGGGTGACGCCGGAGAATTCCTCTGACCACAATCGCTGCCCCGTGGCCACATCGTCGAGGTTCAGGATGATGCGCAGCCGGTCGGCCGCGCCCTGCGCCGTACCATACACCACCAGATTCACCCCCAAGGCCCGCGCCGCCTTCTGCGGCGACTCCTGATTGCGCACGCGCTCGATGTCGGACGACGACGTGACATGCAGGTCCTTCAGCTTGAACAGTTTCGTGGAAAGCGCCTCCACCAGACCGTCGGCAGCGTACTTTAGCTGCGAGGCGTCGCCCAAGACGCGCAGGGGCAGCACGGCCACGTACTTGCCTTCATTCAGCGTTGGAACGTTGGAGCGCGTGCTGCTGGTCTGGCTGGCGCCAGGGAAGATGCGCTTGCGCACCGGCGGCAGAGCCAGGATGATTCCCACAACCAGCAGCCCAGCCACCGCCGCCATCCACGCGCGCTTGCTGACCGCCGGCAGCGCGATCTGCACGCTGCGCGACGGAGTGGCGCGTTGCGCCTCTAGGTCGGCCAGCACCTCGCGCGCGCTCTGGTAGCGCAGCTCGACGTTCTTTTCCAGGCAGCGGCGGATGATGCGTGCCAAATAGTCCGGCAACTCCGGGCTGAGTTCCTTGGGATCGCGCGGTTTCTCCTGGATGCGCTGCAGCATGACTTGCAGGGCAGAATCTATGGGCGCAAAAGGAATTCCACCGGTAAGCATCTCGCACAGGATCAGCCCCAGCGCATACAGATCGCTGCGATGGTCCACCTGCTTGCCCTCAGCCTGTTCCGGCGACATGTAGCGCGGCGTGCCCAGGAACTGGCCGGTGCGGGTCATCCCCACGTCCGACTCCAGCGATTTGGCCAGGCCGAAGTCGGAAACGTAGATGTTGTCGGCCTGGTCAACAAGGATGTTCTGCGGCTTCAGGTCACGATGAACCACCCCTTCCCCGTGTGCGGCCTCCAGGGCCGCGCACAACTGCCGCGCGAAATGCGCCGCGCGCTCCACCGGCAGCCGGCCCTGTGAGCTAATCAGTCGCTGCAGGTCCTGGCCTTCGATGTAGGCCATGGAAATGAAGCGCGTCGTTCCAGCCTCGCCCAGGTCGTGAATGCGCAGCACGTTCTTGTGCGAGATCTTGCTGGCTAGCAGCAGCTCCTGCTTAAAGCGTTGCGAGGATGCGGGGTCGCTCACCAGTTCCGGCCGCACCAGCTTCAGGGCCACCAGGCGGTCAAGATCTTTGTCATAGGCCTTGTAGACCGTGCCCATGCCGCCCACGCCCAGAATGCACTCCACGCGGTAGCGCGGTCCGAAGTCGACACTCGGAATGGGGGCGCGTGCCGCAACTGCCGCTGCGCCCGAAGAAGAGCCGGCCAGAGTGACCACCGACGACAAAGAACCGGCGCCGCCAGCGCCGGCGGAAGCCGCTACCGCGGCCGCGCTCAGGGGGACGATCGTCTCGCTATCGTGGAGGCGCGATGCTGGAACCCAGCCGCATCGCCCGCAGTGTGGGGCGTTTCCCGGATTGCTGGCGCCACATTTCGGGCAGATCACGCCGGACCTCGACAAGGAGCAGAGCAGCGGAAATTATCTGTTAGTTAACCCCCGGCTGCAAGCCAAAGGAGGCCATTCGAAGAAATAAATACCTACAGGGTGGCGTGGCGGCCTCTAGAGCAGCTTCAGCCCGGCCTCCAACGTGGGACAGGCTAGCTCCGGCAGTAGCTCGCGTTTCAGGCGGGAGTTCCCAGGAGCATGATGCGCGGGACCTGCTACTGGGGCGACGGCTGGATGCCCAGCAGAATAAGGTCGGCGCGGCGGCGAACGCCAAACCTGGCCAACAGCCTGGTTACCTGCCGCTCCACCTCGGCCTGCTCCAGTAGAAGCTTCTTGGCGATCTGCGCGTCGGAGAGATTCTGCACCACGCCGTCGAGCACGGCCGCCTCGGACTCGCCCAGGTCGGCGCGTTCCAGGGCAAAGCGGCTGCGGAGTGTGCTGCCGACGGCCGATTCGACGAAGCGCTCCAACAGGGTGCGCGGCACCCAGAACCCGCCCGCGGCAATGGACCGAACCGCCAATGGTAATTGCTGGCGCACGTCGCTATGGCGCAGCAGCCCGCGTACTCCCAGGGCTAGCAGCGGGAAGGCGGTGCTTTCCGGAAAGTTGCCGGCTAGCACCATAACGTGGCTGCCGGGAAACTGGGCCAGCAAGTCCGATACCAGCGACTGAGTCTCGGCACGTGATGGCCGGGCATCCACGGCGTACACGGCATCGTGCGGCAACTGCAGCGCACGCACATCGAAAGCCATGTGCGGGTTGAGGAACTTGGCGCGCAGTTGGAAGTCGGCCTTGTAGGCCATGCCCTGGAACTCCGAGATCAGCAGGGCATGTGACGAAAGCAAGCAAACCGTAGGGGTGTGAACAGGAGCAGCAGCCGACACGGCCGCAGCGTACTGTAATTTCCCGGCGCGAGCAAGACGGCGGCTGCAGCGTAGCCGTGCCAAAACCAGTCATTCCGGCCGTTGGCCGCGACCTTTGCCCGTATCGGGAAGCGATTCGATCACGCCAGCCATGGCGGGCCCGGACGTCAGGCAGGAATGGATGCCCACCGGGCCTGGAAACCCCCAAACCGTGAGCCTTGGAGCAGAGCAGAAATAAGAATCCCGAGGGTACTGCTGACCCATTCTCCTCAGCCAGCGGCTCGCGTTAGACCCTTGCCGAACCTGCGTTCGTCACTTCCTTGCGGGTTGCGACGGGCGATTCTTTAAGAAGGGTTCTCCCCTTCAGCTTGGGCTCCGGGCTCACCGCCAACCGGAAAAACCGATCAGCGCCCTCGGGACTCTATCTTGCCTTCAACGGTATCCCTGTTCGCCTCGACCAGCGGTTCACTGCTACGACCCTCGCCAGTCCCTCCGTCGTTCGGCCTCGAGAGCCTGACGGTGAACTGACTCGAACCCCGGATTCCCCGCCAACCGGGTAAACTCAGGAAGCGTCGAAGAACGCATCCTTTTTACTTCAACCGGAGACGCAGTCAATCAAAATCGAACGAATATATCTCAT
>DASYTX010000155.1:0-9456 GCA_036001865.1 Terriglobales bacterium | reverse complement strand
CCAACCGCGGATTTGGCGCGGCCTTCCAGCTCCCTCAACAGGTGCTGCTTGACTGCAGGACTCAAGCGCATCGACTGAAGTCCCTGACGCAGCGCAGCAACAGTCATGGTGCGCATCAGCGAGACCAGGGGCGCGAGCGGCGCCTTGCCGCTGCCGATCAGCGCCAACTGCACTTCGCGCCGGTTGCACCACCTGGAATCGCGGCAGACCAGCGCCGCCAGCTTTTCTGGCGAATTCTGCCGCATCAGCGCCTTGACCACTGCTGCCTCGGTCATGCGCGGATTGACGAGCGCAGCCTCGATCACCCGCGACTCGGAATCCAGCAGCAGCGCTGCGGCTAACCCAGCGGAACCGCGTTTGGCCAGCGTCAGTCGTTCGCCAGCGGAAATCGTATCGAGGCGCACGAGGATGGCCCGTTCCGCGGCCAGCTTAAGGTCGGCGGCAATCGCCGGCAGCAGCGCCAGCTGCATCAGCTCGAAGGTGTATAGGTGGCGAATCAATGGCAGCGAGACGTGCCGCGGCGTATGCGGATGCGCGACCACGGCCAGCATCACGCGCCGGCTTTTCATCACGCCGCCGTTTTTGGCCAACGCCTCGATAGCGACGTGAGGCAGGTCACGTCGCGCGAGTATCGCCAGTGCTAGATCTTCATTCAGCGCAGGATCCGCCGCCACCTTGCCCAGCACCTCGGTCGAGGGATGGTGAACCAGTTCCTCTAGTCGTCCGGCGGCCGTGGCTTGCGGGTTGGATTCGCTAGTCAAGTTAAGGTTAGTCTACGGCTGCATCGCGAGAGGAATTGGTGACGAGAGTGCCTGACCGGAAGGACCAGCGCGGCCAGCTGGTGCGCGACCTGGGAGCGACGCACTCCTGGGCCATCGTGGTGGGCACCATCATCGGCAGCGGCATCTTTCTTGTCCCTGCGGAGATGATGCAGGCAGTCGGCTCGTCCGGGCTCGTGTACCTGGCGTGGTTCGTGGGCGGCCTGCTGTCCTTTTTTGGCGCGCTGACCTATGCGGAACTGGGCGCCATGAAGCCGGAGGCGGGCGGCGAGTATGTGTACCTGCGCGACGGATACGGCCCGCTGGCAGGTTTCCTTTACGCCTGGACTTGGTTCATGGTAGCCAAGCCTGCGTCTATCGCCACTATCACCACAGGCTTGGTGCGCATTCTGGGCACGTTCGAGGTGTTCTCTTTTTTCCCACGCTTGGTCACGACGTGGCCGATTCCTATCACCTGTGGACAGGTGGCAGCGATTGTCGCCACCGTCCTGATCACCTTCCTCAATTACCTCGGCGTGCGCAAGGCCGGTGAGTTCCAGTTCGTCTTCACTCTGGTGAAGGTCGGGATCATCTTTGCCATCGTGTTCGCCGGTTTCAGCTATGCGGGGGGAAGCTGGGCCAACCTGGGCACTGAATTCGTGGGTGCTCAAGGCGGTGTCGCTGGTTTCATGGCAGCGCTAGTGGCGGCGCTCTGGGCCTACGATGGATGGAACGACCTGAACATGGTTGCCGGCGAGGTGAAGCGGCCGGAGCGCAATATCCCAGTCGCGCTGATCAGCGGCGTCGCCGCCGTCGCCCTGCTCTATATGCTGATGAACGCCGCCGTGCAGTACGTGCTGCCCGCGGCGGCGGTGGCGGAATCGGAGCGACCTGCTTCCGCCGCGACCGCCCTGGCCGTGGGAGCATGGGGCGCCGCCGCGGTGTCGGCCGGCATGGCGCTTTCCATGCTGGTCACCCTGAACGGTACCATCATGAGCGGTGGGCGCATTCCGTTCGCGGTGGCGCGCGACGGTTATTTCTTTTCTGCTCTGGCCAGGGTCCATCCGCGCTTCCATACTCCTTCGGCGTCGCTGGTAGCGCAGGCCGTACTTGCGATTCTCCTGCTGCTGTTCGCCGGTACTTTCCGGCAATTGTTTTCCTTGGCAATCTTCGCCGAGTGGCTGTTCTACATGGCCGCGACAAGCACGGTGTTCATCTTCCGGCACCGCGAGCCGGACGCCCACCGACCCTACAAGACGTGGGGCTACCCAGTGGTGCCGGCGCTGTTCATCGCCGCCTCGGCCGTGCTCCTCTACTACACCTTTATGGATAACCTGCGGAACTCAGCGGCGGGGCTGGCAGTGATCCTGGCGGGCGTGCCGGTGTTCTACTGGTTTGCAAGACGCAAGCCAGCACGAGAGAAATGAAAAAGATTTCTACAACTACACGGTTACCACTTCGGGCGCGGGCGTGCTGCGTGTCGGGCGTGCGCGCTCGTAGATGCGCACGTACTCGCGCGCGGAATTCGTCCAGGAGAAGTCCTTGGCCATGCCGTTGCGCATGAGCGTCTTCCAGCCCGCCTGGTCCTTGTAGGCGGCGAGCGCCGTACGGATGGTGGCAAACAATGCCTCCCCGGTGTATTCGGTGAACTTGAAACCCGTTCCCTTCCCGGTGCGTGGGTCCCAGGGCTCGATGGTGTCGTCCAGTCCGCCGGTGGCGCGCACGATGGGCACGGTGCCGTATTTCAAACTGTAGATTTGGTTGAGCCCGCAGGGCTCATAGCGCGACGGCATGAGGAACATGTCGGCGCCGGCTTCGATCTTGTGCGCCAGCGCGTTGTCAAAACCGATTTTCACCGCGATCTTGCGCGGGAACTGCTTGCTCAGCCGTCGAAAGAGGTCCTCATACTCTTGATCGCCAGTGCCCAGCGCCACCACAATCATTTCCTCGCGGGCCAGCCGGTCCATGATCTGCGAAATGAGATCGAAACCTTTCTGCGCGGCGAAGCGCGACACGATGCCGATCACCGGCAGCTTGAGGTCAACCTCCTGCATGCCGAACTGGGCGAGCAGGTCCTGCTTGCAGATCTCTTTGCCGCTCAGGTCGGACGCCGAATATCGCGCCGCGATAAAGGTGTCGGTCTCCGGGCTCCACACCTGGTAGTCCACGCCGTTGAGTATCCCGATGATCCTGGAGGAGCGGGCGCGCAACACGCCCTCCAGGCCGAAGCCGTACTCCGCGGCCTGGATCTCCTGGCTGTACTTCTTGCTTACGGTGGTGATGTAGTCAGCAAACACGATGGCGCCCTTGAGGAAGTTGACCTTCCCGTAGAATTCCATCTTGTCAATCGTGAACAGGTCCCAGGGGAGCATCAGCAGGGGTAGGATGTCAGGCGGAAACTGTCCCTGGTAGCCCATGTTGTGAATGGTAAAGATGCAGGGCACGCCACGGAACGCAGGATCGTCGGCGTAGAGCGTGCGCAACAGCACGGGGATAAGAGCGGACTGCCAATCGTGACAATGAAAGACTTCCGGTGGCCCCACGATCTTCGCGGCCTCGAGCACAGCGCGGGAGTAGAGGGCGAAGCGCTCCGCGTTATCGGGGTAGTCGCCGGCGGGCGTGCCGTAAAGGTATTCGCGGTCGAAAAAAGGCGGATAATCGATGAAGTAGTACCTGACGCCGTCGCGGCGGCCGCCATCGAGCACGGCGCAGAAGCGGTACTCGTCGTCGAAGGGAATGGTAACGCTCTGCAGTAACGGCCGGGCATCAGTGAGCTTGGTCTGGCGGTAGCGAGGCAGGAAAACGGAAACATCATGGCCCAGGGCGGCCAAGGCCGGCGGCAGCGCGCCGACAACGTCAGCCAAACCGCCGGTTTTGGAGAACGGGACACACTCCGAGGCCGCAAACGCGATTCGCATTGGGGATGACCTCCGGGAAAACTCTGGTCGAGTAGGGCAGACTTGACAGTCTAAACGTGCGGCGGAAACAGGGTCAAACAGCGAGGAGATGATCTCATGCCGCGAGCGGTAAGCGCGCGTGCCCGGCCCAAGCTGGGACAAAATTTTCTTGCCGATCCGCGCGCCGCGCTGCGGATCGTCAACGCGCTGGGGGACATCTCTGCAGCGACTGTGGTGGAGATCGGATCGGGACGTGGTGCGCTCACCGAACTGCTGGCCGATCGGGCCCGTCGCCTGATTGCGGTCGAACTCGACCGCGTGCTGGGCGCGCAACTGCGTATGCGCTACGCGCGCCAGCCGAACATCGAGATCGTGGAAGGCAATGTGCTGGACATTGATTTCCACAGCCTTATGCGGCGAACGCGGCGGACCTCAGGCGACACCAAGCCGCAGGGCACAGAGCGCGCGCTGGTCGTCGGCAACCTTCCTTACTACATCACTTCGCCCATCCTCACGCACCTTTTTGCGCACCATGAGGTGATCGACAAGATCGTGATCATGGTGCAGCGCGAGGTGGCCGAGCGCATGGCTGCCAAACCGGGCTCGCGCGCCTACGGGCTGCTCTCGGCCATCGCACAGCTCTACGCCCGAGTGGAAAAGCTTTTCACGCTGGCGCCGGGGGCGTTTTCGCCGCCTCCCAAGGTGCATTCCACCGTGCTCCGGCTTACCATAGAGCCGCGCCAACTGGGAGTTCCAGCCGCAGAACTGGTGGAGTTCCTCACGCTATCGTTCGGGCAGAAGCGGAAGACACTGCTGAACAACCTACGCACCCGATACGACGAGGAACAGGTCCGGCGGGCGTTGCGCGCAGCGAGCATCCGTCCCGACGCCCGCGCTGAGGCCGTCGCGCTGGAGAAAGCGGCGGCCGTGCTCAAGCAACTGAAGGCTTGATTAGGAGACTGGAAGGTGGGCCATGGCGACGGTCCGGCATCCCGCAGTGGCCGGGCGGTTTTACCCTGCGCGGCCCGAAGCGCTCCTGCGCGACATCAACTCCTATCTTGCAGTGAGCGGCGAAAAAGTCAGCGCCGTGGGATGCGTTTCGCCGCACGCCGGCTATATGTACTCAGGCCACGTGGCAGGTGCGGTGTTCGCCCGCTTGGAGCTGCCGGCGCGCTTCATCATTCTTTGCCCGAATCACACTGGCATGGGCAAGCCGCTGGCCATCATGAGCGAAGGGATTTGGGAGACGCCGCTCGGCCAAGCGAAGATTGATGCCGAAATCGCCTCCGAGCTTAGCCAGCACTACAGCAAGCTCAGCGAAGATGACGAAGCCCACCGGGCCGAACACGCGCTCGAGGTGCAGCTTCCCTTCCTGCAGGCGCTGCGACCCGAGTTCACCTTTGTGCCGATTGCCGTTGGCGTGAGCAGCTATGAAGCCTTGGCTGTGCTAGGCGAGGCGGTTGCCGCGGTGGTCAGTGCGCACAACGAGAAGGTGCTGATCATCGCTTCCAGCGATATGAACCACTATGAATCAGACGCGGTCACCCGCATTAAGGATCAAAAGGCGATCGACAAGATCCTAGCGCTCGACCCCAAAGGGCTGTACGACGTGGTAATCGACGAGGACATCAGCATGTGCGGTTACGGCCCGACGGTGGCCATGTTGACTGCAGCCAAGGCGCTGGGCGCACGCTCAGCCGAATTGGTGAAGTACGCCACTTCCGGCGACGTTTCCGGGGAACGCGACATGGTGGTGGGCTATGCGGGGATGATTGTTCAGTAGCGTCGGCTACGGTTCACAATGCGAAGGGCGGCCGACAGGCCGCCCTTTGACAGTACCACGATATTTACTGCGCCTTCGCTGCACCGCGTGCGGCGCTTGCAGGGGGAGCGGCGGACCTTCCGCCACCTTGGCTACCCCCGGGCGCTGCGGCAGGAGGTGAAGCGGTTTGCGCAGGCGGGCTCCAGTTCCGACCGCCGGTAGGAGGTGCCGGCTGTGAGCGAGGGGCTGGCGGCGTGGCCTTGGGTGCCTCCCCGCGAGGGGCCGCGGGCGCATCGGAACGCGGGCTGATGACGCGCCCGCGCGGTACGTCTACGTCTTCGGTTTTCGTGCGGCGCGGAGGCAGCGACTCGGTGCGTGCTGCAGGCGAAGCGGGTTGAACAATCTCAACTGCCGGCGCCGGAGCCGCTGGCGCCAGCCGTACGCCTGCCGCGGTCGCCGTTCCCACAGATACGGTGGGCGTGGCGGTGGATGTCCGGGGATTAGCATTACCACTGCCGCTCATCACGATCCGCCCGCGCGGCTTATCCACGTCGCGAATCACTCGCACCCGCGTTCCCGGAGGGGTCACGCCGTTGGGAAAGATGGTGGCAGGCCCGCGGCCAACGCTGACCACGGAAATTCGGCCCGGAGTCGGCGGCGATGCCGGCGGTCGCGGCGCTACCCATCCGCTGGGCGCGCGATTCACCACGGTCACAGGAGCCCACCTGTTCCACGTCGTCCCAGGACGCCAGCACCAGCCGTAGGTCGGAACGAAATACCAGGAGCCGTAGCGGTACGGGATCCAGCCCCAGGGATAGGCTGAGACCCACATGTATCCGAATCCGGGATACCACGCCCAAGCGCCGTCGAGGAAGGGGTTCCACCCCGCCCAGACGTGGCGCGGACGCCACATCCAGCCGTAGCCCGGAGCATTGAAGTAGCTGCCGTAGTACTGGAGATCGCTCACGCCGTAGGAGTAGTAAGGCGAGTATCCGGAGTACGCGGAATAACCGGCGGACGTGTAGGTCTCGCGGTACTTGGCGCGCTCCTCGCTCCACTCGTCATAACTGTCGTCGCTGATGCCCTTGGCCAGCATGTAGCGGCCGGGATCGGAGAGGTCGATCATCAGGGTCTCGTTCTTGCGGACTGCAACCTCGGTTGCGCCGGTGCGGACATCCACCTCGCCCTTGTACACCGCCAGCTTCACATCGGAGCGATCCACACGCAAGCGGAAGCGGGCAGACTTAGACAGGCTGAGCTGCTGGCCGCCGAAGGTCACGCGAAAATCATGATCTTTTTCGTTGATGTCGAAGTACGCGGTGCCCTCTTGTAGCTCAACGCTGGTGACTCGATCGCCAGAGCTGCGCAGGCCGAGTTCTTCGAATTCAACGATAGTGTCGGGTGTGAGCCGGATAGTGCTGCCATCTTCCAACTCGACTTCTGCCAGAGAATCACCTCCGCGCGTCCACAGGCGCAAACCCTCGACGACCGGCATGTTCATGACAGCGCGGTCGTAGCCCTGGCCGGCACGCTGGTCGAGCTGGACATCGCCCTCAACCAAGCTAAGACGCACGATGCGCGCGCGCGAGTCGGCCAGCGCTGTGGAGGCAAGAAATAGCAGCGCCAGCAGGATGAAACCTGTCCCTGCTCTGCGGGTAAACATGTCTAATCTCCGGGGATCTACTCTTATAAGATGCCGCAATGCCAGGCAGAGATGCTCCTGAAGGTTAACTGTTCCCCCGAACCAAATGATTCTACGGCAGTTAACAGCACGCGAATCAAGGTGCTGATGCCGCGGAACCCTGCTTCTCCGCCAGCATGAGCAGGCGGCGAGCGCGCTGCTGGGCGACGTGCAGCACGTTGCGGTCGGTTGCGATGTCGCGCAGCAATGGCGCGATGGCCTGGACCTCATATAGCGAACCGCTCTTGGCCAGGTTTTCCATGTTCTTCAGTTCGTTGTCGAGTCCAAGACGGTCATAGCGGCGCGTGTGTGTGAGGCGCCGGGCGGATTCCAAAGTGGTGGAAATTCCCTGGAAGATCTCGGTCAGTTGACGGATCGCGGTGTGGGTTGGGACGTTGTAGCTGGTCTGCGACTGGCGCTCAGGACCGGCATAAGCCAGCGTTTTGATTCCGGTAAAGGCAACGCGCCTTTTGAGATCGAAATCGCCTTGGAAGAAGTTCGCGAGGCGGGCAAGTTCAAAGATGCGCGCGCGGTTGGCCTCCGAAAGTACAAACTGGAACATGTAGGTATCGCCGGCGGCGGAGGCAGTGGCCGGGTCGGTGCTCTGCGATTCATATGTCGCGCGTCCTGCTGAGTCCACGACGATGGCGTAATGGTTGGGCCGGAATTGCTCCCAAGTAAAAGTGAAGGCGATAGTGGGCGCCAACGGATCGATGCGGTCAGGCGTGCGGGACGTCAGCTCAGGCTGCTGAGCGGGTGACTGCACAGCAGCGCAGATCAGAAGCAGCAGCGAGCAAATCCGGCGAGCGGTCATTGAACGAGTTCCCAGCGACTATGAGTTCTGACGCGCAACGGCGTGCTGCCGGGTGAGTGTGGCCTGAACGTGCAGATGACAAATGGCGATGGCCAGCGCGTCGGCCACGTCCGGCGGCTCAGGCGGCGCATCGAGGCGCAGCAGCCGCGCCACCATATGCTGCACCTGGGCCTTTTCCGCCTTGCCGTATCCTACCACTGCGGATTTGATGGCCAACGGCGCATATTCAGCTACCGGCAGACCGCAGTGGGCCGCGGCCAGCATGGCCACGCCGCGAACTTGTCCCAGCTTCAGCGCGGACTTAACGTTGACAGCATAAAAGACGTCCTCGACGGCGACCGAGTCAGGCTGGTGCTGCCGGATAGCGGAGCACAGCTCGTGGAAGATGCGGGACAATCGCTGCGACAGGGAATCTCGCGAGGAAAGCCGGATGGCATCAGCAACAACCTGCCGCAGCGTGCCGTCTGGTGCTTGCTCGACGACTCCGTATCCGGTGACCTCGGTGCCGCAGTCAATGCCCAGCACGCGCATTACCGGCAGTGTATATCAAGGCGGCTGTTGGCTCTTGGCTATTGGCTATAGGCCGTCGAGCTTCTAGCACCAGCGGGGCTTTACAATCCGGCGGCAGCGAGGATAGCCCATGAAATTCCATACGGAGTACCTGACTTTCAATACCAAGAAGCACCGCGATTACGTGCATATCACACCCCAAGTGGAAGCCATCGTGAAGAAGAGCGGGATCCGCGAGGGCATGGTTCTGGTTTCAGCCATGCACATCACTGCCGGAGTTTACGTCAATGACGACGAGACGGGGCTGATCCAGGACATCGACGAATGGCTGGAAAACCTGGCGCCGTTCCGCGCCGACTACCGCCACCACCAGACAGGCGAGGACAACGGCGACTCCCACCTGAAGGCGCTGCTGATCCATCACCAGGTCATCCTTCCGTTGACCGCCGGCAAACTGGATCTCGGAACCTGGCAGCGTGTTTTCTACAGCGAGTTCGATGGCCCCGCCCATCACCTTCACAATCACCCGCTTTGGCCGTTGACAATAAATGGGCGGCCCGAAGAGGGCCGCCCTTGAGGTCACCGGCGGCCTTAACTAGTCGCCGCCCAAACGGAAGACAACGCCCGTAGAGAAGGTGAAGTTGTTCTGGCTTTCGTCGAAAAATCGGGTCATGTAGTAGTTGAATTCGACCAGGCGGATCGCGATGCGCTTGCTGGCAACCACGTCGATTCCACCACCCGCCTTGACCGAGAACGCGTTCTCGGAGTCATCGAAGAAGCCCTGCTGCTCGGCTTTCAGGTTGGTAAAACCAAACAGGCCGTGCACGAAGGGCTCCACTTTGCCGCCCCGGGCCTTCAGTCGCGGACCACCATGGAAGCTGACGATGTGGGTTTTGATGTCAGGAAAACCGGGGTCTTCAAAGGTCTTGAAATGTCCCTGGAAATCAACCACCAGAGCGAAGTTGCGGGTGGCGTTGAAAGCCAGGTCAACGTTGAAGCCAGCAGGAAAACTCTCCCGCTGTCCAGACAGACTG
>DASYTX010000154.1:0-28896 GCA_036001865.1 Terriglobales bacterium | reverse complement strand
ATGCTAAGAACCGACAACTAAGAACTGTGAACCGAGAACTGGTATCAATCCATCCGCACTAGCCACACCGACCCTTGCTCGGGTTGGACGGCGGCGGCCATCTCCTCAGCACGGAGGCGGTCGTCGCCGGCGACGCGGACGCGCACCCACCAGTCGCCCACCGGGCTGTTGAACTGCAGCACGCGAGCCGTCTGGTATCGCCGCGTAAGGCGACTCTTAAGCGTGGTGGCGATCTTTTCGTCGTGGATGGCGCCGATCTGAACACACCAGCGCCCACCCTCCTCGATGGGACGCGGTGCCTGCAGCACTTCTACGCGCACCGGCGCTATGCCGGGCCGCCATACATCCACCGCTTTGGCGGCAGCCAGGGAGAGATCAATCACTCGGCCATCCACAAATGGCCCGCGGTCGGTGATGCGCACCACGGTCGAGCTAGCGGTTTTCAGATTGGTGACGCGCACGATGGAGTTCAGCGGCAGCGTGCGGTGCGCAGCCGTCATCTGGTGCATGTCATAGAGTTCGCCGTTCGAGGCGCGCCGGTTGTGATACGGCGGCCCGTACCAGCTCGCCAGCCCGGTTTCCACCCAGATGGCCTGTGCATCGGGCGAGACCGCCAACGGCTTGTCTTCAGGTTCAGGAGGCTCGGTCTGTACAGGGGTTTCGGCCTGGGTTGGGGGTGGTGGAGGAGGCAGGCGTACGCGTGCGCGCTTCTTCCCCCCGCAACCGTCGAGCAGAGCCAGGGCCAGAATGAGCGCTGTGAGGCGAGGGATCAGGACTGTCCCGGCTTCTTGCCTTCCATGTACTCGGCCAGTTCGATGAGCTTCTGGGAGAGTGACCGCAGGGCCTTGGTGGACTGGTTGCGGACGTCGGGGATGACGTCGCTTTCGACGTAGTTCACCATCTCCCGCAATTCCTTCTCGACCCGCTGCTGGGTTTCGCCCAGCTTCTGGCCAATTTTCCGTCCAGCATCTTCCAGGCGGGAAGCGCCGGTCTTCTCCGACTCTGAACCCATGGTTGTCCACCTTTTCCTGAAGAGCGGATGCCAGGCGCTGCGATTATGGCGCGAGTGCAGGGCTGGGTCAATCGGGGAGCATCTCTCATGACAAAGTAGGATGCCTGCGGCGCCCCCCTTGGCCCACTCCGAAGGTCATTCAGCATCCAGCGCTCCGCCAAGCGTGCGCGTATGCCCCGCCCACCGCCTTGTTCTGAATTCAGAACAAAAACTAGTTTTTTGATCGATCACGGTAAGTCCTTGCTACTTTCGACACAGTCTGATCGCTAACCGAGGAACCTCTCATGCTCAAGCAGAGGCGTTCGGACCCCGAAGTTGAAGTCCGTTGGGTCACCACAAGCTACAAGACAATATTCATCGTTCTCTGTTTGCTCCTGCTGGAATTCGCCGCCCTCGGATTTCTCCGCTACCAGGATGTGATCAAGGACCTGCTGGCAGGCTGGTCGTATCGCCGTCACGTCGCGGGTGCGCGAAAAGGATCCGTTACGGCCCAGGTCTCGCGGTTGACCAAGGTCGATGGAGACGTGAGTCTGAAGAGGGCGCTCAGCCGAGAGTGGTTCCGGGCGGAGAACTCCGTGGTGTTGCAAAGCCAGGACGTGATGCAAACCGGGCCTGCCGGCTCGCTGGAGGCGTTGTTCGGAGACGGCACTTCATTGGCTCTGGGACCCGATTCGCTGATCGTCATCGAAGCCAATGCCACCAGCGGAGTCGAGCAGAGCCGCCTGGTGGTGCGGCTGAACCTGGGAACGGCGAAC
This sequence comes from Terriglobales bacterium, assembly GCA_036001865.1. Lineage (GTDB taxonomy): Bacteria > Acidobacteriota > Terriglobia > Terriglobales > Acidobacteriaceae > DASYTX01. The sequence continues at coordinate 27,129 of DASYTX010000154.1, read as the reverse complement.
ATGACAACGTCGGATCCGCCAACCGGATTCATAGTAAACCTCATCATGGCCGGAGCGAATCTGTCGCTGGGACCCAGAACTTCGGTGGCGGCGCGCACAGACCCGCGCGCCGACTTGCACGAGGTTGAGGTCTGGCGTGGTGAGGCTTCCTTCAGCACCGGCGCCGAGGGGTTGCAGATCAGCGAGTCCGATCGGCTGGTGTTTCGTGCTGGGGGCGCTGTACGCCGGCAGAAAGTGGTGCCATCACCTTTGCCGGTGACGCCTGTCCATGACGCCACTGTTTTTCTGGCCTCAGCCAGCGGCCCAGTGACGCTTGCCTGGAGCACGGTCGAGGGAGCCCGCGCTTACCACGTGCGCCTTGCCGCGAACCGACACCTAGAGCGTCCGGTTGTGGATAGCCGTACCCGCTCTAACGAAATGAAAGTGTCTGGACTCAAGCCCGGTGTCTACCACTGGTTGGTCCAGGCTATCGATGAAACGGGTACAGAATCCATTGGCGGCACGACAGGCCGCTTCAGCGTCTTTGTCAGGGCGCCGGGCACCGAACTTCCACTCGAATTGCAGGACCTGGTTTCTGTGGGTCGCGCGGTGGTGGTCAGCGGCACAACCGAGCCCCAAGCCCGGCTCATGATTAACGGCGTGGAAGTACTCGTGGCTGCTGACGGCAGGTTCCGCTATACCACCCCGGCGCTGCCCAAGGGCGAGCACATCATCACTATCACGGCGCAGAACGCGAGCGGAGCGGTGACCACGCGCAAAGCCACGGTGTTGGTGCGTTGAACTCTTCAACGAGCTAGTGGAGCGCAACTAGCGATAGAATCCGTGGCATGTCCGGCTACAGCCACGCCGCCCACGCTCTGCTGTTCGTTTTGCTTGCTGCTGCCGTCAGCGGCTGCACGCTGTGGAAAGAAAGACCGGTGAGGGCGTGGGAGCAGGCCACGGGCGGCGAACATTTGGAGCGCCTCTTCTGGAAGGAAATCAAAGACCGCAACTGGGCGGAATTGGAAAAGCGCCTGGCGCCGACCTTCGTCATGATCACGCCCGCTGGTCGCCGCGACCGCGCCGCGGCAGTCGAGTACTTGAAGTCGTTTGAGCTTGCCGATTACATCCTCGGAGATTTCGACATCCAGCCCAGTGGCACGGACTTGGTCGTCACCTACGCGGTTACCATGCACGGCTCGCAAGGCGGACGCCCGCTCGCCAGCGGCCCGGTGCGCATGATGACTGTCTGGCAGCACGGCAAGCGTGGCTGGATGGCCGTCGCGCAATCCTTCGTGCCCACGCCCAGCCAGTAGGGCGCAGCTGAACGCCCTGTAGGCAGCTTCCCAAAATGTTACCAAACGTAACGTCCAGATCGAGACAGGACCGCGCGCTGTTCGATGCCGCCTAAACCTAAGCCGCTTAAATTCAGTGTCATAGGGGGACAGCCCGGACTGGCAGCGGGTTTGCCCTATTCCGAGTGGCTCCCGAGAAGATTTCTCCGTGGCGGTGCAGGTGATGAAGTCAAAACGAGCAGGCTTCTCCGTGATTGAAATGGTTTTGGTGGTCGGCATCGCCTTGGTCGTGGGCGCGATGGCTGTGCCGAGTGTGATGAGTGCGATTGCCAACATGCGCCTGCGTTCGGCGGCGTCTGGTGTCGCCGGCCTGCTGCAGAACGCCAGGATGCAGGCGGTCAAGGAAGATACCTTCTACACCTCACGCAGCACGACCTTGAGCGGCACGCAGACGCTGGTCGCCTACGTAGACTTGGATAACGATCAGAACTACGACAGCAACGAACCCACGCTGCAGCTCCCCACCAATACCACTTTTCAGACCAGCGGTTATCCCTCCACCAGCAGCATGAACCTGAACTACACGCCGCAAGCGCCCACCGTGCTGCCGTCCTTCAACGCCCGAGGTCTACCCTGTGTAGCCGCGGGCACAGTGTGTAACAGCATCGTGAGCAGCAATGCCGTCGGTTTCGCGTACTTCTTGCGTGACTCGCGCCCGTTTGGCGCTTTCGGATGGGCGGCAGTTTCTGTCACCCCTGCGGGCCGGGTGCGGACCTGGATATGGGATGGAAATGCCTGGCGATAGGAGCAAAGACATGTTTTTCCCAGCTATTTCTCGCGGAGCGATGCAACAGCTCAAGAGCCGCGGCTTAGAACGCGGCATGACGCTGGTCGAACTGATGATCACCATGGTGGTGATGGCCGTCGGCCTGGGTGGCGTGATGGTAATGATCAGCACGGCCATCAGCAGCAACCATCGCAACAAGATGGATACCACGTCCACCGGGGTCGCGCAGGCGGTGCTGGAACAGGTCCTGGCGCAGCCGGCCAACGTTAGCACCACCCTGACCATAAGCGACTGCAATCCCGCAGGCCCGACCAACTGGACGGTGGCCACGGCAGGAGCGGCTTCGCCCGGCAACGGTGCCACCATCAACACCGGCACGGGGGGGATCGATTACAGCCAGGCCTATAGCGCTGTCCCGGTCAACTACAAGATGCTCTACGTCGCCTGCGGGGCAGCGGGCCAGCAGGCCACTTTCGACGTCCGCTGGAACGTCACCACCATCACCGCATTTACCCGGCTGGTGACGGTTTCAGCGCGGCAGTTGCAGGGCGGCAGCACCGCCGGCGGGCTGCATTTCGCGCCCCCGGTCACCTTGCGCAGCATTGGAGGTGTCTAGTGGCACGCCGGCAACGCGGTTTCTCCCTTGTCGAGCTGATGATCGTGCTGGCCATTCTTTCGGTGGTGATGGCGGTAGTGTTTAGAGACATCGACACGGCACAGAAGCGCTATCGCGTCGAGGAGAACAAGCTGGACATCACCCAGATGTCGCGCGAGTTCATGGACCAGTTCGTGCGTGACCTGCACCAGGCCGGATATCCAAACGCCACCATGTACCAGGCCGGAGTGCTGATGAGCCCGCCGGAGAACGACGCCAGAAATGGGGTCGGCCTGGTTTCAGTCTCGGCAACCGACGTGTGGTTCGAGGGCGACGTGGACGGTGATGGCGATGTGGACAGCGTCCGCTACACCTTTCAGGCCAACGCCAGCGGCGAGTGCCCTTGCAGCATCCAGCGCAGCCAGGTGCAAAAGGTGAATGCCACCGCCCCCACCGCGCAAACCCAGACCTACTACTTGGCCCTGGAGAACCTGGTCAACAGCGGCGGCGCGGGTGGCAGCGGCCCCGGAGGCTCGCTCAACATCTCCGGCAATAGCATGTTCAAGAGTGTCAGCATTGCCAATAACACGCTATACGCCGGTTACCGCTCGGCCCCGCTGTTCTCCGCCTACGACCAGAACGGCGTGCAAGTTACTCTGCCCGTCAGCCTGACCAGTAATCCCACAGAACTGGCCCGCATCAAGACCATCCGCATCACGCTCAACGTCCTTGCTCCCTACACGGACATACAGACTGGCATGCGCCCGGCAATCTCGCTGCGCGCCATCGCCAACATTTGATGGGGTGCTTATGGGCAAGCAGGAGCGGAAAGCCCAGCGCGGAGTGGCGCTGGTCGCGGCGGCAACGGCATCCATTTCTACGCCAGCAACGTGCAAAACAACCTGGTCTTCAAGATGCTCGCTTCCTACGAGCGTAGTTACTGAGGGCTTATGAAGACACAAGCAAGCAAGCAGCAGCGAGGCGCGGCCCTGTTCACCGTCGTCTTCGCCCTGATGCTGCTGTCCGCTCTGGGCTTCGGCCTGCTCTACATGAGCAACGCCGAGACCGGAATCAACGCCAATTACCGCTCGTCACAGCAGGCGTATTTCGCCGCCCTGGCCGGCACGCAAGAAGTGCGCGAGCGCATGACGCCCAACAATACCGGAAGCCACAAGATCACCGGTCCGGCCGTCGTGCCAGGCGCTGGCAACACCGTGCTTTACGTGATCAACCCGAAGGCGGGCGAGACCGTGAACCCCACCGACCCTAACAACCCTTATTTCGATGACCAGCTCTGCAAGGAAAACTACCAAGGGCTGGGCCTGAGCAATCCCGGCCCTAACCAGCCCTGTATTGCGGCTTCCACGGTGAGCGGAGTTTACGCACCCTTGATCAGCAGCGATTCTCCGTTTACCAACACCTCGGCGGCGATGGCGTACAAGTGGGTACGCATCACCATGAAGGCGAACAACACGTACTCGCCGTACTACGTTGACGGCGGCAGCAGCTCTTCCACCCATAATCGCGAGGTGTGCTGGAACGGAGTCAACGAGCAGGTCATGCCCACGGGATATACGGCCTGTGACGCCCCCCCGGCAGGAAACATGGAAATCTACAAACCTGTATATGTGCTTACGGCCTACGCCAAGGGCTCGCGTCGCATGACCCAAATGGAAGTATCAGACGATCCGCCGCTGTATACCAAGGCGGCGATCGACTCGCAGGACCATGTCATCCTCAACGGCAACCTGGTGATCAGCGGATACGATTTCTGTTCCTGCCAGTGCACCACTACCGGCTCCGGCAATAGCCGCACCACCACCTGCACCGATCGCACCGGAAAAGTGTGCGATCAAAGCCATTACGCCATCTATTCGGCAGGCAACGTTCAGAATCCGAACTCCAGCCAGTACCTCATTGCCGGCACCTCTCCGGTGGTCGCGGAAAACATGCCGTGGACCTATAACATCAATGCGCAAATCAACCGCTTCAAGAACTCCCCTGGGACCGTAAACGCCACCGGCGCCCCGTACAACTTCAATTGCAGTGGTAGTCCACCGAGTTGCGGGACCAGGGCGGGCCAGCAGTTCGGCATCCCGCCGGCCTTCCCGCCCAATCCGGTAGACAATCCTGCCTCCAACCCTAGCCTTGGCCCGTGGTACCAGCAGGTGACTTACATCCCGGGCAGCCTCCAGACTACCGCCAACACCGTAGGCGCGGGGGTGCTGGTAGTGGATGGTGATCTCGACGTCCACGGCGGTCTTGATTTCTACGGATTGATCCTGGTGAAGGGCGTGATTTCCTTCACCGGGGGAGGATCAAGCAACACCAACATCTTCGGCGCCGTGCTCGCCGGGCAGGAGTCGCGGGTGGACACGGTGCTGGGTGGCAGCGCCGTCATAAGTTACAACTTGTGCGCGCTACCCAAGGGCCGCACCGACCGGCCGCCAGTATCGATCGCCAATCGAGAATTGAACTACTAGGAGTTGAAGTCGATGGGACCTCTTCAGCCACGGGATTCACAAAACGGCTCGGCCCTGCTCATCGGGGTACTCGCGCTGTTCTTCTTGTCGGCAGTCGCTGCCGGCCTGATGTATCTGACCACCACCGAAACCGGCATCAGCGCCAATTTCCGTTCCTCGCAGCAAGCGCTGCTGGCGGCCTACGCTGGTATGCAGGAAGTGCGGGAGCGACTGGCGACCGGGAATACCGCGCCCCACCTGATCCCGCCTCCTACCACCCTGCCCGGGGGCACACGCTCGGTGTTGTACGTGTTGAACCCGGCCGGCGCGTCGGATGTCGTAGACCCCATCGACTCGACCAACAAGTACTTCGACGATCAGATTTGTAAGGAACGCTTCGAGGGACTAGGTCTGAGCGACCCTGGCGCTGGCCAACCATGCCCGGCCGCCTCGACCGTTCCCAACGTGTACGAGAACATCAGCAGTGATGCCCCATTCACTAATACCGCTGCCGCCTTGCCCTACAAATGGGTGCGTGTCACGCTCAAGGCCAATGACACCTCTGCTCCTTATTACGTGGACGGAGGAACAGATTCGACCACCTACGACCGGCAAGTCTGCTACGACGGTGTCTCGGAGATCCTGCTGCCGGCCGGCTTTACAAGCTGCGCAGTCCCGGGGCCGGGAATGCCAACCCTTTTTTCGCCGGTGTACGTGCTCACAGCCTATGCCAAAGGTTCGCGTCGGATGGCGCAGATGGAGGTGGCGCCTGATCCGCCGCTGATTCCCAACGCAGCATTTGTCAGCCAGGACAATGTAGACCTGAGCGGCCAGCTCGAAATACAGGGTTACGACCACTGCTCGTGCGTATGCACCACAAGCGGCGGCGGAGCGACCAAGACCATGAGCTGCACCGACCGCGCCGGCAAGACCTGTGACCGCAGCAAATATGCCGCGTTTGCCACTGGTTCCGTGGAGGATCCCGTTCCCCCGCAGCATTTCTATTCCGGAACCAGCCCAGCAATCGCCGAAAATCAGGGCTGGCCGTACCCGATGAACACGTTGATAGATCGCTTTAAGAACATGGCGGGAGCGGTGGACGTCACCAGCCCGCCCTATAACTATTCCTGCCCGGGCTCGAACTGCGGGACGCGCAGTGCCCAGCAGTTCGGCATCCCTCCCCAATTTGCCCCGAATCCGCCCGACAATCCGGCTTCCGACCCCAGCCTTGGTCCTTGGACCACCCAGATAACGTACATACCGGGCAGCGTGGAGCTCACCGGCCAAAGCATTGGAAGTGGGGTTTTGGTGGTCGATGGCGACCTTGATCTCGGCGGCGGCTTTAAGTTTTACGGCCTGGTCCTGGTCAAAGGCGCCATTACCTTCACCGGGGGAGGGCCCGCGAATCCGGCAAACATCTACGGTGCAGTGCTCTCCGGAAACAGCGGCTCCATGGATGCGATCATGGGGGGGTCGGTCGGGCTCGTGTTTGACAGTTGCGCCTTGCCCAGGGGCGGTCTCAACAAGCCGGCCAAGATCATTAGCAAACGTGACTTGTACTAGGAGAGCAGGCGTGATGCACAATCGCAAACCGATAATCGCCGCCATCATGGTGGCGCTGCTGTGGGTTCCTGTAGAGGCGCAGAAACAGCCGTCGCTGGCCGAGGTGGCCCGCCAAAAGCCCGCCAAGAAAGCCAAACGCGTCATCACCGATGACGACCTCCCGCAGCGCCCCCCGGAAGCCAGTGTGTCGCCGGCGACCAATGCGCCGGCCGCTGAGCAGGCACCGGCAAAGCCGCCGGAGGAGGCGCTCAAGGAGGCACGCGAGCGGTTGGACACGCTGAAACAGGACGAAGAAAAGCTGCAACGTGGCTACGACGACCTCCAGGACCGCTACTCCAAAGAGACCGACTCCTTCCGCCGCACGGTGCTGGCAAACGAACTACAAAACTCGAAAGAGAACATCGCTACGGTGAAAAAGCTGCGCGAGGCGGCAGAGAAAGAACTCGCAGGACTCGAGCCTCAGAAGCCGAAGGCAGAAGCCAAAGAGTCCGCCCCCAGCAGTTCACCTACCCCTGCAAAGGACTGAAGTCCCGCTCCTGTCTGCTAATGCCAGCGGGTGGTGAAGTTCGTCTGCACGGTGCTGCGGCCGAAGGCCTGCGGGTACCCGTTGACGTCAGCATTGATGACCGGTAGGTCCAGCGGCTCGGCAGTGACGGTGTAGGAGTCTGGGGGCAGACCGGTGATTCGATAGGTGCCGTCGGGAAAAGTCAATGTGCTGACGGGCGACTTGCGGATGTTGGCAGGCAGCGGTTGCGCGGGCGTGGTGGATTCGGCAAAAACGTGCGCTCCGAAAACCGCAGCCCCATTCAGCCGCACCGTTCCTGCAATGCTGCCCGAATTGAAATCGGGTGGCGACTTGGGATACAGAGTCGAGACGGCGGCCACGTCGTCATAACTGAGTGTCTGCTGCACGTCCGGGGCGAAGGGGAACATCACCGCGCGCACCACGCCCGAATGGTCGATGCCCAAAAAGTGCCCGATCTCATGCATGGCGACCGTCTGCATGTCCTGCGGAGTCTGGCTTGGAGTCGGGCAGGTTCCACCCGATCCCGTCGTGTAACAAACCGAGGGATTGAAGAAGATATCGGAGTCCAGGATCTGTCCCACGAACTGCGACGTCGTCGTGCCGTGCATGGTAGCCTCGCCCACCTGGTCCGAGACCACCGTGAAGGCCACCGCCAGCGTCTCGGCCTCCTGGGTAAAGTCGCAGGAGCTCGAGCAGGTGAAGGCGATGACGTTGACGCCGTCGAAAGCCGGCGCAGTCTTGGTGGAGTTAGCGCCGCGCCCGATGGGTAAACTCGTGTTGGGGGCCGATGTCCAGGCGTTGAACGAAGCTTGGATAACTTGGTCCACGGTGCGAGAGCCCACCACGTTGCTGCCCGCGCTGCCCGGATTCAGGTTCCATTCCACGGTGAAGCCGCCTGCCCCGAAGTCCCAATGGTCGGGCTGCTGGGGCGTGCCGCCGCCCGCAGGGCGCGTGAATTCCAACAGGTAGGGCCAGGCCGGCAGCGCGATGGCAAGCACCAATGCAACGGCGGCAAGCAGGTAACCTCGCCGCAAGCCGTGCCGGCTCACCGGCCCACCGCCTTTCGCACCCGCGACTCCAGCTCAGATAGCGTCATGCGCTTGCCTTGAAATGGTGCGACGCCCTTCGACTGCGGATCAAAGCGACGCGCGCCGCTGGCGCCGTTACTCGCCGTGGCCTCGGCCCCGCTTCGCTCGATCCTGAAGTTACCCTGCAGCAACCCGCTGACCACCAGCGTGCCGTCGTCTGCCTGGCTGCGGTGGAGGAACAAAACGGCCTCATCCCCGGGACGCCAGTAGCCCACCCCGGCCACCTTCATCACGTAGCCGGAGGCGCGGCCGCCCATTTGCTTCACCACAATGGTCTGCCCCGAGCTGCCTTTGAGCGTGCGCACCACCTGAAAACGGGTGTAGGTGAAGATCATGGAGTGACTGGCATCCCACTGCGACCAGGTTTCGAGCGCGCGGGCCTCGACCACGTGCTCGGAAGCCGCAGTCAGCCGCTCCACCGACATGGGCACCACGGTAGTGGCTGACCCTGTCGCAGCCGCCACCAGGAGCGCCAGCAGCAAAGTGGCGTCGCGTATCCTCATGGCACCACCTCCAGCCCCCCAGTGAAAGCAGTGATGTCGTTGTCGGAGGCCTTCAGCAGGACGGTGCGGGCGCCCAAAGCGGCGTTGCTATTCACGGAGAGATCGAAGGCGACACCGGGAGTGTTGTCCGTGGCAGTAATGTTGCGAACGTTGGAGATGGTGAAGTCCTGCGGGCCGGAGACGATCACCTCCAGGCTGCCGGTGAGCCCGGCGCCAAAGAGGAGCACCTTCATGGTCGTGCCGCGCTGAATGGTATCGCCGGTGTTAATGGCGCTGCCTGCGGCGCCCACGGGTGCCACCCCGAGTACTTCAGCGTTCGGGTTGGTCCCTGCGGCACCCACGACAGTGATGTCAACGCCCGAAGCCGTTGCGCCTCCAGCCACCGTGACCACCACCGGCGCGCTCACGGGGCCGCCTCCGCCGGGCGGCGGGTTGGGATTACCGCTCCCACCGCCTCCACAGCCTGCAAGGAACGCCGCGCACACTAAAAGAGAAAACCAGCGCATCTTCGTAATCTCCTCGCTCTTAGATGGCCGAAGAGCACAACGAAGATGCTGAAACTGGCAATCAGGACTTGTCAACTTAACGACCCAGCGGCAGAATGCGGTTCAGGCACTGCCTTGTCCTCCCGAGCAATGCCGCGTGACCCGGCGGAGCTGCGGCAATTCCACGCCTGCCTGCTGCACTGGTTTGACGCGAACAAGCGCGACCTGCCCTGGCGGCGCGACCGCAATCCCTACCGCGTATGGGTGGCGGAAGTAATGTTGCAGCAAACGCGCGTGGCCGCGGTCTTGGATCATTATCAAGATTTTTTGCGCAAGTTCCCGACCGTGCGCAGCCTGGCACGCGCTCGCGAAGAGCAGGTGCTGGCGGCCTGGAGCGGCCTGGGATACTACCGCCGCGCCCGCGCCCTGCACACCGCGGCGCGACAGATCACAGGGAAGGCGATCCAGTTTCCCACGACCGCCGAGCAGTGGCGCGAGTTGCCGGGGATCGGCCGCTACACTGCCGCTGCCATCGCCAGCATCGCCTTTGGCGAGCGCCGTGCCGTGGTGGACGGGAATGTGGAGCGGGTTTTGGCACGCCTGTTCCGCACGAAAAAGAGAAACGTTTGGGCCGTTGCCGAAAAGCTCCTCAGCACCGATCGCCCGGGTGACTTCAACCAGGCGGTCATGGAGCTTGGGGCTACCGTCTGCCTGCCGCAAAATCCGGTTTGCGAGCGCTGTCCTGTCTGGCGATGGTGCCGCACTCGCGGCGCAACTGACCCCTCGGCCAGCCCGGCGCGCCGCAAGCGGCAGATTGCTTACCAGTTCGCGCGGCGTAACGGAAGGGTGCTGCTCATCCAGCGCCCCGCCACATCTCGTCTGATGCCCGGTATGTGGGAACTGCCCGAGTTGCGGGACGGTGGCGCGCCCGATCATCTGAGCCCGATCCTGCGCCTGCGGCACTCCATCACAATCACCGACTACGGGGTCGAGGTCTATGCCGCGTCTTGCGATCTCACCAGCGGCCGCTGGGTCCCCATCGCGCGCCTCTCTTCGCTGCCGCTCACTGGCTTGACGCGGAAGATCCTTGGGAGCTTGAAGCTCATCTAATCCGCAGCACAAGGAGGCCAAGAATGCCGGCACTGGAAGCGGGCACGGTTGCGCCCGCGTTCACACTACCCACAACTAAAGGCGAACAGTTCTCTCTCTCAGAAGCTTTGCAGCGGGGCTGGGTAGTCGCCGCATTCTTCAAGATCACCTGCCCGGTGTGCCAACTGGCTTTTCCCTACCTGGAACGTGTGTACCAGTCTTATCCGCGTGAAAAGGTAAGCTTTGTGGGCATCTCGCAGGACGAGGAAGGCTACACCGAGCAATTCGCGCGCGAGTACGGTGTTACCTTTCCCATGCTGCTCGACGATACTGAGAGGTATCCCGTCTCCAACGCATACGAGATAACCAACGTGCCGACCATCTTCGTCATCGCGCCCGACGGAGAAATCAAACTGACCAGCATTGGCTGGGATCCGCGCGATATCGAGCAGCTTAATGCGCTAGCGGCCAAGGCTGCCGGCGTGCCTCGTCGGCCGGTGTTTTCTCCGGGTGAGGCTGTACTGCCTGCAAAAGCTGGTTGAAGCTCCCGCAACTGACCCGCGGTCCGCGGGGAAAACACAACAGACGGTAACAAGCAGGCGGCGGTCCTGTTTTCCACTCTGTAAAATAGTGTGTTCGGGCTTCTGCCTACTGGAGAACTGAGCATGCGCAAACTGCCTGTGATGATTCTGACAGCTGCCCTGGCCGCCGGTGCGGCGGTTGTGGCGCAAACCGGCACGGCGAAGACGAAAGCCGCATCCCCCAAGCTGTCCGCCTCGGCGGCGGCGGCGATGAAGTCCATTGATGCGGAGCGTATCCGTGCCCATGTGCGCTTTCTCGCGCACGATCTGCTCGAGGGACGCGGCACGGGCCAGCGCGGGGGGGACATCGCCGCGGAATACATTGCTTCGCAATTCGCCCTGTCCGGGCTCAAGCCCGCTGGTGAGGACAACACGTACTACCAGCGAGTGCCCTTGGTCGGCGTCACCACGCTGCCCCAGACCACCTTCACGATCATCCCGGCCAGCGGGCAGCCGATGACGTTAAAGCATCTCGACGAATACGTCGCGACCGACCAGACCCAGCAGCCAGAGAACGATGTCGAGTCCGAAATCGTCTTTGTCGGCTATGGCATCGAGGCGCCGGAATACAAATGGAACGACTACAAGAATGCGGACCTACGCGGCAAGGCTCTACTCATGCTGGTCAATGAGCCGCCTTCGGAAGACGAAAAATTCTTCAAGGGCAAGGCGCTCACCTACTACGGCCGCTGGACTTACAAGTTTGAGCAGGCCGCGCGCAAAGGCGCTGTGGCCGCCATCCTCGTCCACAAGACGGAGATGGCCAGCTACGGCTGGAATGTAGTGCGCAGCTCCTGGTCAGGCGAGAGCTCATTCCTGAAAGCCAAAGGCGGGGAGCTGAAGAGCGCCGGGTGGGTGCAGCTCGAAGTGGCTCGCCGCTTGGCCAACGCGGCTGGCAAGGATCTCGACGATCTAATGCGGCAGGCCGCTTCGAGCGACTTCCGGCCAATCCCGCTTCCCCTGAAACTGAAAACGCACATGGTCAGCAAGATCCGGCGCTTTGAATCCAACAACGTCATTGCCGTGCTGCCCGGATCGGACACGAGCCTCAAAGATGAAGCGGTGGTGTACACGGCGCACTACGACCACCTGGGCATCCGCCCTGAGAGGTCGGGCGACAACATCTATAACGGCGCCTCCGACAATGCCACCGGTACCGCCATTCTGCTAGAGGTGGCCCGCGCCTTCGCCGCCGCCCCACAGGCCCCGGCGCGCTCTACTATCTTCGCGGCGGTTACTGCTGAGGAGCAGGGACTGCGGGGTTCGGAGTACCTGGGGCGCAAGCCGCCCGTGTCCGCGGGCAAAATTACTCTGAACCTCAACGTGGATAACGTTCCGCCCATCGGCGTCCCGGAGGAGATTGAAGTCACTGGCGCCGAGCGCACCAGCTTTTTCCCAGTGGTGCAGATGACGGCACGGCAATTCGGCTTGGAGATCAAGCCCGACTCCCGTCCGGAAGCCGGCCATTACTACCGCTCCGACCACTTCAGCCTTGCGCGTGTCGGGGTGCCCGGCTTCACCGTGAACGTCGGCCGCAAGTTCAAAGACAAGACCACCGAATGGGGTGCGGAGCAAGCCAGGATCTTCAACGAGCAGCGCTACCACCAGCCCTCAGACGAATATCGCCCGGAGATGGACTTCAGCAGTAACGCCGTCATTGGCCGGTTCATGTACGCTCTGGGGTGGAAGGCGGCCGAACTGCCGCAGCTGATTGCCTGGAAACCCGGAGACGAGTTCGAAGCCGCTCGCCAGAAGAGCCAGGGGGAAGCTCGCGGCAGCCACTAGCGAGCAGACCAAAACGGTCCCGACACCGCAGGTCTTGTCCTAGCGAATGCCCCGTAACCATTGGTGGCCCAACCGCCTCGTGGTACGCTGCCCCTCAGGAACGCTGCTGGGAATCTGATTCCAGGCAATGCTTTATTCGACACGCGCATTCGTGTTGCTGTGTTTGTCTGTCTCTGCTGTGGCTGCACAGCGTCCGGCGATGCCTTCCCGGGCAAGAGCGTCGGCGCAGACGCGCGATGTCCCCGGCAAGCTGCTAGATGAGGCCGCGGCACTGCGGGGCGCCGGCAACTTTGAAGGGGCACTGGATGGCTACCGCGCCTCGCTGCAAGCCCATCCCAGATTCTATGCAGCACAACTCGGGCTGGCTGACACCTATGCCCTGATGGGCGACCAGCCGCGGGCACGACAGGAGTACGCCATGGCCATGCGGCTCGCCCGCAATGAAACGGAACGGCTCGCGGCCGCCATGCAGTCGGCCATTACCCATTTACGCGAGAAGAATTTCGATGCCGCCGATACCGCGTTCCATGTGGTCGCGGACCGGGCGCATGGCCGTGGCCTGGCTCGCCTGGAGGCGCAGGCCTACCGGCTGATGGCCGTGTATCAGATCGGGCACGCTACCGCGCTGCGCTATCTGGACAAGGCTGAAACCGCGCTGCTCGCCGGCCGAGTGGCGCTTTCCGAGCGCGACCAGGAGCTGGCTCGCATCCTGCGGGTGCGCGCCATCAAGGCACAGGCCGATGGCCGTCAAGAATTAGCGGCGAAATCGCTGTGGCGACTGGAGCGAATGGCCGGCGCCAACGCTGACGAGGTCATCCAACGCTCCTATCACGCTGCCGCCGGGGCCTTGTTGATGCAGGACGACAAGTTTGTGGAGGCCGTCCCCCACCTCGAGCAGGACATCGGCGACCCCGGATCCATGGTGCGGCTGGTCCAGGCATACGAGCGGAACGGCGACATGAAAGCTGCCGATGCCCTGCGCGCACGTCTTGCTGAGCTGAATGAACCCACGATTGAGCAAGCCATCGTGGTGCCGGTGGTGCGCGCCGCCATGGCGCAACCAAAGACCGAATAGCTGCGACTGCGGCGGCCGACATGGGGCGTTTTTCGTTTCTACAACGCGGCAATCTGGCCGATCATGCCCGCCATGTGAGCCTGGCGGCATACACACCAGCCATTGCGCTTGAGGGCCTCCTCACGGGCATCGATAATGTCCGCCACGATGTCTTCCTCAGCCCCCGCTTCACCGATCTCGCACGCCAGCACCTCTCGGCACTGATAGTTAAGCATGGTGCCGTACAGGAGATTCTGGCCACGGCCGAGCCTGCCTTTCGCGTGCCCTCCGTGATGAGCCCGGTAGCGGCGGAGCGGGCGCGTCTCCGGCCTGCGGAACCCGGCGAATTCAAGCGCCTTTTGGCCGAACTACAGGTGGCGGCGCTGAACCGCGCCAAAACCGAATCCAGCATCAGCGTGGATTTGGTAGCGAGGCTGGCCATCATCAAGTTCCTGCGCACCGAACTCGCGGCGCAGTTTGCTCAGGTGCTGGAGCGCTGCCGGGCGCGGCTGAAAGGTTACGAAGGGCCGCGCGCCGCGCAACCACCGGTCTTGCGCATGCGCGAGCGGTTGCTCCAGTTGCAGGTCGGCAAGAAGGCGGTACTTCGCAAGGTTGGGCAGGAGCTGTTCCAGACACTGCGCGACGTTGAGAAGGAGACCCTGGCGCGCTTGCGGCGGTCGTTGTTCGGCGAGCCCGCCGCTGTCTATGACCTGTTTGTCAATCGTATCCTGTTTACCGAGGACGGACGCGACGACTTCCTTAACGCCGAGCATTACATCATGCTGGGCAACCGCGACCGCGATCCCGACCACTTGGCCGCCATTCGCCGGGTAGCCCAGGCTTTCCTGCGCGCATTGAATCCTCCCGGCGGGGAAGACGAAGTGGGGCTCGAAGCCCTGCTCAACGCTCCGAAGAACGCACACGAGCTCACGGCGGGAGGCGTACCTGACGACACCGGACCCAAGGGAAAGGCACAGAGAGCGCTGCTGTCGGTCTGGGTGGAGATGCTGGAGCACGAAGGCGCCATGGAGAACGTCATCGCCGCCTACGAGGTCGTGCCCTTACTGCCGCAGTACTCTCCGCCTATTAACGCGCAGCAGTTGAAGAACGCTCTCATCTCGCGCTCTGAATTCAAGCGCGTGGAAGGGCTGCTGGAGGAGCAGGGTAAGCTTTCCTCCGAGAACCTGCGTGCTGCCGCCCGGCGGGTAGGAGCTTGCCGTGGCGCCGAGCGCGCTAAGGTTGCGGCCCGGTTTCTGCGCGACTTCATGGCCTACCACCGCGACCTGCGCCGCCTGGAGGCGTTGAACTCGGCCTTGGACACGGTCAACGTCATCATCAACGACAAGCTGCGGGAGCTCTCGGCGGTGAACAGCACCCTTTACGAGTTTCTGTTACCCGAAGAGCAGAAGCCCGCCGAAGATAAGGTCGTCCGCCACGTCGTCATCAAAGCCGACATCCGCGATTCCACTACTCTCATACGCACCCTTCTGGAGCGCGGCCTCAACCCGGCCTCGCAGTTTAGCCTCAACTTTTACGAGCCGGTGAACAAGCTCCTGGACGTGTTTGGCGCCAGCAAGATCTTCATCGAGGGCGATGCGCTGATCCTGGCAGTTTTCGAGCGCGAAGGCGAGCCGCCCTTCAGCGTCGGGCGCAGTTGCGTGCTGGCCAGGGAGATTCTCGGCGTGGTCCACGGCTACAACGAGCATTCCCGCCGCGCCGGAATCCCCGGGCTGGAACTGGGCATCGGAATCTCCTATCAGGATTCGCCCCCGCTGTATCTCATGGACGGAAGCTCGCGAATCATGATTTCCAAGGCGCTCAACGAGAGCGATCGTTTCTCGTCCTGCAGCAAAACCGCGCGACGCTATCTGCCGGAGAACACCACGCCTTTCAACGTCTATACTTTCCAGACCGTCGACGACGCCGATACCGGCGGCAATCCTGACGAGTTCCTCGTCCGCTACAACATTGGTGGAATCCACATCACCGAACAGGCTTTCGAGAAGCTACGGCAAGAGATCTCACTCGAGATCCACGACGCCGAGCTGCGCACCCTCTGGGACCGCGAGCCGGTCAGGCTCTTTAGCGGAGTTGTGCCGGTCGCCTCAGGCGGCTTCCACAAGCTGGTCGTACGCGAGGGCAGGGTGCCGCACGTCAACCCGCGCGGCTTCTCCCTTAAGCAATGGACTGACCGGCGTTACTACGAGGTCTGCACAAGTCCCGCCATCTATGCGCTGGTCGAACGGCCTGTGGCACATTCCGCGGCCGTGCCCTGAGGGCGTGGGGAAGTTCCAGAGTTTAGAAGGGAAGTTTGCTGGCGGCAAACGGTATCTGCACCACAGCCTCCAGATCCACTGCAGTGCCATTTTTCATCGCCGGACGGAACTGCCAGCGCGACAGCGCTACTTTCGCGTTCTCATCCAGACGTTCATCCAGGCCGCGCAGCACGCGAATCTCACCGACGCTGCCGTCGCTGCGGATGACGGCGTAGAGCGTAACCGTTCCTTCCACGCGCGCTCGCATCATTTCCGCGGGGTAGGCAGGATCGACTTTGTGCGTGGCCACCGGTCCCACGAGTTCACCCGGGGCGCGGTTCTCGTTGAGCTCGGCGAAGCGGATGATCCAGCTCCCCCCAACTGATGTGAGGTTTGGCATATTCAGCACCAACGAGTAATAGCGCTTCGTGCCAAAGACCTGGTCTTCGATCTTGCCGCGTTCAGGGCGCGCAACGATGCCGCCGGGCTGGGACGAGCGCGGGATGTCCGGGTGCGGCGCGGACGCGGCTATCAGTGCCGTCGTGTTGGGCGTGCCGCCTCCCGGCGGCGTCTTGCCGGGGACGCTTGCGGAGGGTCCCGGGCCTCCGCCGACGAAAATCCCACGAGGGATATCGCCAGCGCCAGTGCCTGCAGCACGGCCGCTGCCTGCGTTTCCAGTCGCGCCGTCACCCTTTTCGCCGCCTTGGACATCTGGCGTGCCGGGAGCGCCCGCCTTGCCCTCAGGTGTTGCGGCGAACGTCCCGCGGCGGCTCCCCTGCGGCACCTCGATGGGGCCTGCCGGTGCCACCGGGTCTAGACCTAGGGCGATCAATTGTCCGATAGCTTGGCGGCTTCCACCTGCCACCGCGCCGGGAGGAGGAGGCGGCACATTGGCGATGTCCGCGGCACTTCCCGCCGCTGAACGCTGCTCGGCCACAGCTAACTTGGGTGCCAGCAACTGCGCCTCGAAGTAGTCGACGTTCAGGTCACCCAGCTTGCGTTGCGCCGCGTGGGTTGGTGCCGGCTCGACCACCGCTGCGTCAAGCTTGGGCAAGCGCAGTTCTGTAATCTTGTGCTGGGCGGCATCGGGCGCCGGCTGCACCACGGTGACCGCGTCAGCCGGCAATTGCAATTGCGACGCGCTGCGGGTTGCCGCCGAGGGCGATGGGGCGGGCACGTTGGTCCATGCCACCAGGTTCGGCAGCTTCGCTCCGCTTGCTAGCAGTTTGGGTGCATTGGGATTAATGATGGTCTGCGTTCGGTTGTCGGACAGTTCGGGGACGGAGATGATCGGCTGCTTGGCGTATGCTGGTTCGCCCTTAGGGCCGACCTTCGCCGGCGACCCACCGGTGGAAATCGTCGGAAGGTATTCGGTAACTTCAAAGTAAGAGATCTTGCTTCGGGTAATGTCCTGCGGAACCATGCGCGAGCGCTTCACCAATGTTTGCGTGAAACCCCAAATCGCGACCAGGACGAAAATATGGCAAAGGAGCGACTGCTGAAATGGCACGAGTGGGATGCGCCGCTCCACGAAGACATCAGGCCAGAAAGCTGCCGGGCTTGAACGGAGCGGCAGCGGCGGTGGCCGACGATACGCCAGATGATGGGCGAGGTTGCCCAGGAACGTCCGGTACCATGGCTCAAGCTGCAGCAGCAGACGAGGGACGCCTTCGGAATTGTGGTCGAGCTGCTGTGAGGACGGGGCCATTGCTTGGGTTGGGGGGAACGGGTAGTTGGATTATACCTTGGTTAACAGAGGACGCCACTTCGCTCCCCTGTACCCACTCCCCTTCCACTTACGTCTATCGCCATGTTCTTATTAGACATGGTGCTTGCATGAGGGTCAGTCCTGTTTTTCTCTTGGTCATGGTTTTGCAGATGTTTTGCCACGCAGCTGCCAACCAACCCCAGAACGCTGCGGCGCGCGAGGATATCTCCGGAATGTATAGCTTCCTCCAAGAGGGAGAATTCGTGCAGATCAATCTGGAAGGCGACTTGGTCACCGGTTTCATCTCGCGTTACGGCAACGGTGAGCGTGCAATGTTTCTCGACCATTTCTTCAAAACCGCCGCGCTGAAGGAAAACCAGCTGACTTTCACCACCAAGACCGTCCATGGGGTCTGGTTCGACTTCAAGGGACGGGTGCAGCGGGCGGACAGTAAGACCCGTGCTGAGGAGGGCTACTACATCATCAAGGGCACGCTGACGCAGTACAACAGCGATGCGACCAAGCGTGTTACAGCCAAGGCGCGTGAAGTGACGTTTCGTTCCTTTCCCGAAGAACTGGAACCCGGTCCGCCCAAGTAGGGCTAAGCATCCCGGTTTCAATTCGGTGCGGCTATTCTGATCTAAGCAGCCCTTAAGGTTTGGCTTGCGGCGGGCGAGTGTACTCAACCGGATTGGGATCGCCGCCGAAACGTGCGGTCTGCGTGGTTCCGTCCTGGCCGAAGGTGCCGGTGGCGCGGGCTTCCTGTTCCGCCATCACTCCGCTCGGGATCTTCTTTTCCTGGCCTTTGCCCTCGAGCGCCGCCTTGAAGTCGCGCAGTGCCCGTTCAATGTGCCAGTCGAGGTAGGCGGTGCTCTCGGCGAGAGCGCGGCCGAGGATGCCGAGCGGTGGAGCATAGTTGAGCACCACGTGCACCTCGGTGTCGTTACCCAGCGGCGAGAAATTGATGCGCCCGGTATGCTTGGGCCCGCGAACTGACTTCCAGCCGAGCGCCTGATTTTCGACGCGCTGCGTCACCTCCGCCTCCCATTCGAAGCGTTTGCCGTTTATGCGCACCTTCCAGCGTGAGCGATCGCCGAAAGTGCGTAGCTCTTCAATGTCGCGCAGATAAGCGGGAAGC
This sequence comes from Terriglobales bacterium, assembly GCA_036001865.1. Taxonomy (GTDB): domain Bacteria; phylum Acidobacteriota; class Terriglobia; order Terriglobales; family Acidobacteriaceae; genus DASYTX01. The sequence goes on along the minus strand of DASYTX010000154.1, from coordinate 8,236 downwards.
TGCTCCAGGTTGGACCAAGCACGGAAGACGTCCTCCAGTGGCCTGCCAATTTGAACACTCTTTTCTACGCGCACGACTCTTTCGTCCTCTTCCCGGTGTAGCACCCGTGCCAGAAGCCAGGAGCCAAAGCCGGCCGCCGCTCCCGCAGCTGCACCTGCCGCAAAGGCGCTCCAATATTTCCTCTTCGCCATGAGATCCTCCTGCCGCTATTGAGCCGAAGGGGCGGCTGATCTGCGCAACGCCCCAATCTCCAAAATGCTTTTGATTGGAACATTTGCCGCCCAATGGGGGTTGCATTCAAAAATTTCACAGCAGCAAAGCCGCGCTACCATCGAGTCAACAGCATCTTCGTTTACTTCGACAACGACCAGGCAGGCTACGCTGCGAAGGATGCCCTGGAGTTGCGAGAGCTGGTGCGGAGCCGAGGCGCTCTACGGCCTGAGGCCGCCTAGCGCGCTGGGCCTTGCTGCCCGCCGCGGATGTGCTACTCTTTTGCCAGCACTCGAGGGAAAAGTGTCTGCAAGCGCGGCCACTACGATCTCCAGCATGTCCGGGCCCTTCCCGGAACTGGTCTTCGTGCACGGAACGGAACAGCGGGTAATCGTCCTCGATCACACTCCGTTCACCATTGGCCGCAAGACCGACAAGGACGTGGTGATCGCCGACGCCCGCGTCTCGCGCGACCACGCCATGATTGTGACTGAGAGCGCTGATTACGTGCTCATCGACCTGAGCAGCAAGCATGGCACCTTCGTCAATGGCGACAAGATCGAGCGCAAGAAGCTCAGCCGCAACGACCGCGTCGAGTTCGGCGCCCACGGCGGGCCCTATTTCATCTTCAATCCCACCAGCTCGCAAACCAGCACCGCGCGCGAGTTCCTCAGCCAGATTTCCGGCCTGGAAGTGCGTGCCGGGGCCTCCGACCTGGAGAAGCTGACGTTTTTCCTGGAGGCTGCTCGGAAACTCAACACCACCGGGGTGGTAGACGAGATCCTGCTGACCTTGATCGACTCCACGCTGCGGCTCACCGGGGCTGAGCGCGGCTACGTCTTCATGCGCGACCCCGATGGCCGCCTGCGCCTGGCCGCAGGACGCAACCTGCGCGGCGAACCCCTGTCGGACGACACTACGCTTTCGCGCTCGATCATCGAGGAAGCGGCGCGCTCCGCCTCCACTTTTTTGGTCAGTGATACCACCAAGTCCGACGATGTCGCCCAGCGCAAAAGCATCATTGCCTACGACTTGCGCACGGTGATCGCCATTCCGTTGCGCAAGACCCAGGTGAAGGAGCGCGCGCCCGACGCCACCATGATTGCCTCCTTTCCTGAGGTCACGGGCGTGCTGTACCTGGACAGCCGCTACGCCTCGCGCGACCTGTCCAAAGTCGGCAAGGACATACTCAACGCCATCGCGACTGAGACTGCGTCGCTTGTGGAGAACGCCCGCCTGGTGCAGGCGGAAGAGAACGCCCGTCGTTACCAGCAGGAGCTTTCCATCGCCGCTTCCATTCAGCAGCGGCTGATGGCGGTGAACATTCCGGAGCTGCCGTTTGCTGAGATCGAAGGCCGTAACTTGGCGTGCCGCGAAGTCGGAGGCGATTTCTTCGATGTTATTCCCACGCCGGACGGGGTGGCCGTGGTGGTGACCGACGTCTGCGGCAAAGGCATCTCTGCTGCCCTGCTGGCCTCGATTCTGCAGGGCATGATCTACTCGCAGCTCACCGCTCGCATCCCCCTGCGCGAAATCGTCACCGCCACCAACCGGTTCCTGTGCAAGAAGGCGCTGGGGGAAAAATATGCGACGGTGGTGATCGCCCATCTCTCCGCCAATGGCGAGTTGGAGTTCATCAATTGCGGACACGTGCCGCCCCTGCTGGTCTCCCACGGTAAGGTGACTCGCGTCCATGAATCCAACCTTCCCGTCGGCCTGTTGCCGGACTCCACCTATGAGTGCGGGCGCCGGAAGCTCAATCCCGGAGACCGGCTCGTGTTGATCACCGATGGAGTTACCGAAGCAGAGAACGTGGCGGGTGAATTCTTTGGCGATGAGCGCCTGGAAGAAGCCGCTATGGCGCCCTCGCCCTTCAACGCCATCCTGGCCGCCGTCCGCAGCTTCTGTGGCTCCACGCCACTCGGTGACGACTGCACGATCTTCGAGCTCACCTTTAAGGGAAACGCGTAACGCGCAGGCCTGTGGGCAAGAGACCAGCGCTCGTTCCCTAGCGCGCGCCTAGCTTGAAGCGTAGCCCGATGCGCGCCAGGATCGGCGCAGCTACTGTGCGCACTGGCGTCCGGCCGATGTCGTAGCGCTGGTTCAGAACGTTCTCCACTGCAAGAAACGCGTCGATGCCTGGTCTGATCGGTCGTGCCGCCATCAGATCCATGGTGAAGAAGCGCTCCAGTCGCAGGGTATTTCGGTCGTCCTCGAACTGGTCGCCCGCGAAACGCCCCTGCAGGCCCAGCAGGATCAGCGACGGCCGGAAATAACGCGCCAGGAAGGTGAACTGATGGCACGGTACCTGCGGGATCCGCAGCCCTTCCAGCGCCGTGTCTGCTGGGAAGCGCACCACGGTGGCGTCGGTGAACTGATATCCGCCCGACAGAGAGAAGCTGCTGGTGATCTGAACCTCCGTCTGTAGCTCCACCCCGCGGGAGCGCGTCCGCCCCAGGTTTTGCCGCTGGCGCGTGATCAGGCCCGGCGTCACGCTTAGGGTGACGTTGGCCACCGGACGCGTGATCTCGCTCCAGAAGAAAGTGCCGCGCAGCATCAGGCGATCTCTTGCCCCCGTGACGATACCTCCGGCTTCGCCGCCAGTCAGACGCTCAGCGCGAAGGTGCTCGTTGGACAAGGTCAGGATGTTGCCCACGCGAAACGACCGGTAGAGTTCATTCAGCGTTGGCGCGCGGAATGCGCGGTAGGCCGAGCCCGTCAACGACGCGTGATCGGCCAGCCGGTATAGCAGCCCCAGTTTCGGACTGACAAAACGCTCGCTGCGGTCCGGGAACGGCGTAACCGTCGCCGCCCCCACCAGTGGCCTGCTTGCGGAAAAGCCAGCGAAGTTGCGCCAGTGTTCTACGCGGCCGCTGGGCGTGATTAACAGACGCGGGGTGATGCGGATAGAGTCCAGGAAGTACACTCCCACCGTCCGCTCACGACCGCCCGCATCCGCAAATCCCGTGTGGCTGCCACCAACGAACACCAATTCGTCACTCTCTCCGCGGACCACGCGCGCTTCACCGCCAGCTACCAAGATGTGGCGCTTGCCCGTTGGGCGCGACCACTGCAGCGAAAAGCCTAGTTGCTGCGCCGGAACACGCTGCACTCGCGTAAGGGTCTCGCTGTTGCGGTCTTGTGCCACGGCGCTGAAGGTCTGGTTGAACACTTGCCGGCTCGCAAATCCTCGCAGCGCAAAGACGCCCAACGCCTGGGAGCGCCAATCGCCGCCCAGGTCCAATTCGCGAATGGTCGTACGGTTTTTTTGCAGAGGCGTACCGTTCTCGCGTAATTCACCGAAGACCGAACCGCGCAGGAAGACGCGCGCCCGGTCTGCAAAGCTGCGTTCCAGCATGATCTCGCCGACCGCGTGCTCCGAACCGGCCCGCCGGTCCACTGTGCCGCGTTCGCCTTCATCCACGGGAACATAACCGCTGGTGTGCAGGGCTTCGCCGCTGAAAGTTGCGGTCCACCGGCTCACATGCGCAGCGCCGAGAAAAGAGAAGTCGGGCGTCACCTGATTTCCGTAGGAGGTCTCGAGCGTAAACATGTTGCTGTCCGGCCGCCGGCGCAACACGTTCACCACGCCACCCAACGCGTCCGAACCGTAAAGATCCGAAACGCCGCCCGAGGCCACTTCCACGGACCTGATGGCCGCCCGCGGAATTCTTCCCCAGTACACCCAGCCGCCGAAGGGATCGTTGAGCGGGATGTCGTCAGAGAGCACGACCGCTCGGCTGGCGCCGCTCGCACCCAGGCCGCGCAATGACGCTCCCTGCGCGGTGGGATTGGCAGTACGGCTGCCCGATCGCCGGAAGAGGCTGAAGCCGGACACGTTCCGCAGGGCATCATCCAAAGTCAGCGCCGCTATCGAATCCAACTTATCGGCGGAGAGGACAACTACACTGGTCGGCGTGCTTCCTACTTCTATCCCGGTACGCGTCGCCGTCACCGTGACCTGCTGGGCCACGCTTGCAGGAGACAGCACTATTTCCATCAGCGGTGTATCCGTTTGCGCGCTCCACTCGCGTCGCTGTTGCTGGAATCCGGCGGCGCTGATCTCCACCACACCTGCTCTTGCCCGCACTTGGTCGAAGACGAATCGGCCATCGTCTCCAGTCACCTGCTTGCTCCGCGTGGCCGCGCTGCGAAACTCTACCTGCGCTCCTGCGATGACCGCACCCGTCTGGTCTCTGACTATGCCCGCGATGCGGCCGAGCGCCGGGCTTCCGTCGCCGGCTGCCGCAGCACCTGCGGACAACACAACGCCGGTGATTGTCAGGAAGATGAGCCAGAAGCGCACAGAGCAGTTGGATGCGTGAGCTGCTGGTGCGGACACCGGCTGTACCCGCCGGTACCGGTCGAGGCTGTGCGCCGGTATCATTTACATTTGTCCAGCGAGCCTATGAACAAGGCAGTTCCTGCAGTCATTTTTCTGGGTTGCGCAGCTGTGCTGCTTTGGAGCCAGTCTGGCCAAGTGCTGGACGCGCCGCTGCCCGAGGAGCACCACCTGCGCAACCTTCGCCAGTTGACCTTTGGCGGCGAGAACGCCGAAGCCTACTTTTCCTCCGACGGTCGCAGGCTTATCCTGCAGTCCACGCCCGACGGTCACAATTGTGACCAGATCTACATCATGAATCTTGACGGCTCCGGTGCGCGCTTGGTTTCGACCGGCAGAGGGAAAACCACCTGCGCCTACTTCTTTCCCGGTGGCAAGCGCATCCTGTACTCATCAACCCACTTGGCCGGACCGGAGTGTCCGCCGCCGCCCGACCGCTCCAAGGGATACGTCTGGTCGCTGGAACCCGCCTACGACGTCTTCACCGCCGACCAGGACGGCTCAAACCTCAAGCCCGTGACTGACAACCCTCGCTACGATGCCGAAGCCACCATCTCCCGTGACGGCAAGAGGATCGTCTTCACCTCGCTGCGGGATGGCGATCTCGATATCTACACCATGGATCCTGATGGCCGGAACGTGAAGCGATTGACCCGCGAACTTGGTTACGATGGCGGCGCATTCTTTTCCGCGGATGGAAAGTGGATCGTCTATCGCGCCCACCATCCCGCGACGGAGCAGGAGATCGAGGAGTACCGTCAATTGCTTGACCAGAACCTTATCCGTCCGCGCCGCCTTGAACTCTGGGTGATGAGGGCCGACGGCAGCAGCAAGCGCCAGATCACCAACAACAACGCCGCCAACTTTGCGCCGTTCTTCTTCCCTGACGGCAAGCGCATCATCTTTTCGTCCAACGTGGGCTCGTCTGGCCCGGGTATGGGCAACTTTGAGCTCTACGCCATCAATGTGGATGGAAGCGGCCTGGAACGCATCACCTTCAACCCCACGTTCGACGGCTTTCCCATGCTCAGTCCCGACGGGAAGAAGCTGGTGTTCGCCTCCAACCGCAACGCCAAAGTTCGAGGCGAGACCAACATCTTTATTGCCGACTGGGTGCCGTGATGATGCGGGCACGATGGCATCTCACTTTTGGCGTCCGGTCTCATCGTCCGATCCTGAAATAGAAGGCATTGTTCCCCGAGCGCAGATCCTTCCCGTACGAGAAGATCACGCCGACCCCGAATGCGAACACTTTGGCCTGTACGCCTGTATCCCAGAGCCACTTGCGTGAACCTAGCCCGGGTGATGGATCCATGATTTTTCCTGTGTCGAGAAACGGGCCCAGCTTTACGCCGAACAAACTGCCGCTATAGATATTTTTGTCCAGCTCCCAATTGAGCAGGAAATATTCTCGGCCCAGAGGGGCGCTGCCTTTGCGGCCGTCGCGTGTGCCGATATGGGCCCGCAGCCACAGGTCGTTGTCTCGCTCCAGGCCCAGCATGAACAGCTCATCGAAAGGGGTCTCGCCGAAGGCCTTGCCCCCGCCAATCCTCGCATACATTTCGAAATCGTCGCCCTGCGACTGCGGGAACCAGTGGCCGGTCAGCGAACTCTGTAGCTTGAAGAATGACTGCGCCGGCTCTGACCAGATGCGCCCGGCTTGTGAAGAAGCGCTGGCTCGGGCGACGAACCTTCTTTCGGGCACGCGTAACAATTCATAGTTCACTTGTGCCTGGTGCTTGAGCTGATTGCCTTCGAGTAGGATTTGCGGCGTCAAAGCAGACCCGGCGAAGACGCTGCGGTAATCGCGATGGGAAAACTCGGCGCCCGTGGACCAACTCCAGCGCCCGCTATTGACAGAAGTTACCCCAGCGCTGATCGCCTCTCTCCGCAAGTTCAACGCGCCGCGCACCGGCGCCGGGCCCGTAAAAGAGTCGCGGATGCCCCAGTTCTCGTTGCGCAGATCGACGGCAACGTGGTAACGCCACTGCGGATCGCCGCGTAGCGGGCCCGAGACCGCCACCAGCGCGCGGCGCTTCTGCGCGTCCCATCGCACCAGCGACACAACATTGTTCGCCGATTGCCCCAGGTTGAAAAACTCCGGATGAATCGTCTGCTGGAAAATTCCCCGGAAAAGCGAAAGCAACCCTTCCCACGCATTTCTTCCCCAGCCGTTACGTTCCTGGGCGTGAAAATCGAGATCGAAATGTCCATCCTCGCGTGCGGCCAGTTGGAAGGCGTAGCGGGGAAAAATCTCAAGGTTCTGCACCTGCGCTTCGCTCGTCAAGAGGTCTGGCAGCCACAGGGTGCTGGCGGGTGAAAAGGCAAAGGCGCGGTCCAGCACCGCCGGCTTGATCCGTAGGTGCGGTGCCACCCGAACGTTCTCAATGTTCGGCTTGCCGACGCGATTCCAATATTTCAGCGCTGCCTCGAGATTGCCCTGAAGAAAATAGACTGTGCCCAAGAACTCATTTGCATAAGAATCGTTCGGGTCGAGCCGAAGAGCCTGCCGAAGCCAGGCTGCTGCCTGCGGGTAACGCTTTTGTTTGAAATCGACGCCCGCCAACTCGATGGGGAAGCGCTTGTCGAAAGGCTGCAAATCGTAACCCGCTCGAAAAGCCTTGCGAGCATCCTGCCAGCGCCCCAATCGTGCCGAGGCGATCCCATAGTAGTAGTGGAGTTCGACAAGCTCGGCAGGTTCAGCGGCAGGCAACACCGGCTCTAGCTGGTCTACGATTTCCTGCCAGCGTTCCTGGGCGAGCAATTGTCTAATGCTTGCAAGACGGCCAGCGTTGGGCGGAGGTGATTGTTCCTGCCCAGGAAGAGACCAACAGATCAGCAACAGGGACGTGGCTAAGCCAATCAGACGCCGCCCTGCTGAGGCACCGCCAACAGTGTCCAGTTGCCGGCCGCATTCCATTGCTTTTCGAAGTCAAACCGGTCTTGCTTGAGCAGCTTGCGCCGCGCAGGATCGTTCACCAGCACCATCGTCCGCTCCCAATCCAGGCCGGTCACCACGACATAATGCACTGGAACACCGCCTGCCGGCTTCAGCGCAACTATCAACGGCCGGCCCTTCTCCAGATGGTCTCTCAGGTCGCCCCACTCGCCCCGGAAAGCAAACGTTCGAAAGCCATGGTTCTGGAGGTACCGCTCCAGAGCGGAAGCGTAGATGCCCTTCGCCTGACTGGTGTACAAGGCACGCTGGATGCTTTCCGCATCGGCATTCTTGTCGGGAGGACCCCCCTGCTGCCGCAGCCAGTACTGCATGACCATGGAGATGCTTGCTGCTCCACAGCCGTTTTTTTTCTGTTTTACGAAGGGAACGTCAAGCCAGATGCCCGGAGGTCCTGCCGCAGCCAACAAGCCGCAGAGACACAGCACCGCCGCGAGTGTTTTCGGCGAACCAGAGAGCATCGCAGTCTTATCTAGCGGACTGCCACGATGATCAAAATCAGCGCAGCAATTCCGAGAATAATCAGGATCAGGTCCCGGTCGCTGAGGTCACCCGCCGCGAAATCGGCCTGAGCCTGGTTGGCGCGGGAGGCCAGCTTGGACAGTTCCTCGTCGCCCAACGTCGAAACCGCGTTCTTCACGCGCACCGGCTCCATGTGAATGGACTTCAGTGCTTTCTCTGCCCTGGGCGAGGACAGAAACTGCCGTACGGTTTCGAGATTCCGCTGC
>DASYTX010000153.1:0-10483 GCA_036001865.1 Terriglobales bacterium | reverse complement strand
GCCAAAGTGGGTGATCTCCATGGGCGCCTGTGCGACCTCGGGCGGCGTCTTTAATAATTATGCGCTTGTCCAAGGGGTCAACCAGGTGATCCCGGTGGATGTCTATGTACCCGGCTGTCCGCCACGCCCGGAGCAGCTCATCTACGCCATCATGCTGCTGCAGGACAAGATCGACAAAGAGCGCGGCAGCTTCAAGGAAGCCTTGAATCTGGCCTGAGTTCCCCTCTTTAGAGAGTTCTTAAGCTGCGAGTCCCCAAATCGTGTTGCTGCCCTTGGGTGTCTCGAGATCATGCGGAGAGCTTTAGCGTGGTAACCGTTGGAGGTTGCTCCTGTTCCGGGATTTTCCCGGCTTTACTAACTTTTGCCAGCTCTGCATTCAGCTCTGCTCCGACGAGCATGGCGAAGGCAGTCCAATACAACCAAACCATGAGAGCAACCCCGGCCCCTAAGGTGCCGTACGTCTTGTTGAAGTTTGCGAAGGTCCGGAAGTAAATGCCCAGCAGATAGGACAAAGCGATCCACGTTCCCACGGCCAGGATTGCGCCCGGCAGTGTTGCCCAGAACCGCTGCTTAACATTCGGGGCTAAGAAGTACAGTGCCTCCACCGCAAGGACCGTGAAAATCACCGAGACCATCCAGTGTAGGAATGGCCAGACTGCGATAAATACATGAGACAAGTGCATTCGGCCGGTGAGCCACTCTCCGAACCGTGGGCCAACAATCATCACTCCAAGCGCAACGAGCAGCAGCCCGCCGATCAGAAACGTTAGTCCGACGGCCAGTGGCCGGGTCTTCCAAAAGGGGCGCATTTCCTGAACGTCGTAGGCGATGTTGAGCGCTTCCATGGCAGCAACTACGCCGCCTGAGGCCGCCCAGAGAGTTCCCAATATTCCCAAGGAGAGGAAGGCGCCTCGATTTGGACTAACCACATCGGCAAGCACTTTTCGAACAAGTCCCATGCTATCCGGTGGCATGAAGCGAGCCATTAGATCCAAGGCCTGATTAAACAGATCGGGAACTGGCAAGTAGGTCACGAATGCCGAAAGCAGAATCAGGGCCGGGAACAATGACATGACGAAGTAGTAGGACAAGGCCGCCGCCATCTGAAGGGTGTGATGGCTGCCCACATCGTCACAGGTGCGAACCAGCGCAGATCGGAAGTCTGTGAAATGCATGATTGCGTTTAGATGCCGGAGGCTGCGCGGGATGGCGCTTCGCCGGCTAATCACCTCATGGCCGTCAGACCGTTATATCAATTGATATCAATTGCTAGCTCAAGGCAACCCGATTTGAAAGCGGCATTTCATCTCATTCCTAGCCAAGGTCGCGCGGGGCTCCAGTAGCTAGCAAGTGTACCTTCAGGGCCAGCGGTTTTCCTGAGAGGTACCCCGGCGCGAAAACTCAAACCGCAACCGTTCCTAGATCCGCCTACGGCTGGAGGTTCCCATGCATTCCACCGGAAGCAACGCCGCCTCCTTGGCAGGAGCGCTTGACCTACCATCGTCAATTAAGGAATACGGCCAATGCAAGCGCAGGTTGGCGAAGGCTCGCGCGGAGTTCAAGCATGCCAGCGACCGGCTTTTCCAGATGTGCTGTGAACTGCAGCGGGTGCCAGAAAGTCTCGATCCTGAAGAACTCTCGCTTGCGTTGCGACACTACTGGGAAGCTGAACACCAAGCCGAAGTACTCGAAACAATTGTAGCAACCGTGGAAGTCAGGAACCGCTGGTAGGCCGGGCTGCATGCCTCACGGCAAGCGGCAGAGTCCCGACACCCAGGCCAGCTCTTCCCAGTCCGCAACAGTGCTAAAACGGCATTACCTCGGTTCGGCAGAGTTACGAAGGTGCTCTGGCCGCCGGTGTAGGGGCGCGCTAGATTGGCGCTGAGCCGGAGAGAAATCAATGGACAAGCACCGTGGAACCACAGCCATCCCGCTGCAGCAGGCAGTGCTGTGTGCCGACTGCGAAATGATATCGAGCAGCAGGCATGATATTTGCGCAGGGTGCGGGGGCACTTCGCTGGTCAACCTGGCGCGGCTGCTCGGCGGCACCCTGGATCAGGACCGCGCAGTGATGCTTGATACCAGCGAGCTGTCTATCGAGCGCGTATTGACCAGCTTGGAACACCGCCCCGCTGCCGGGCGCTGAACAGAATCCCGCCGCGAATGCCCTGCGCGCGCGCCGGCTTTTTCTTTTTCCTTCTCATCGTGCCGCAACCCGGGGCAGCAGAGCTCGTTTCTTAGGCATCCTACAGTAGACGCGATACGAGCGCCGCTCGCGAACACCCATGAAAAAGTCCAGGTATCTGCTGGTAGCGCTGGTGCTGATGCTGTTGGCGGGAGCGTCTGCAGCACAACTCCGTCAGGTGGCCATCATCGATATACCCGGCAACCCCGGGTTCGACAGTCTGGCCTTTGCCAACGGCCACCTGGTGATCGCCCATCGTGGCGCCAACGCGGTCGACATCTTCGACCCGGTGAAGCGCCGGCTTAAGCTACAGGTGAGCGGAATGTCCGACCCGCGCGGCATTGCGGTGGATGAGGCTGGCAAACGAGTATACGTGGCCAATGCTGGCAGCAACAGCCTCGCCGTGCTCTCCACCCAGGACTGGAAGGTCGAGGCAACCATTAGCCTGCCGCACTCGCCCGCGGCGCTGTTGCTTACTGGGACCAGGCTCTATATCGCCAACAATCGAGACCCGTCGGTTTCCGTGTTTGAGATCGGCCGGCATGCACTGTCGGCAACGGTGGATCTGGGCGGGCGTCCCCAGCAGATGGTGTTTGACCCGATAGGCCAAGTAGCGTTCGTAAACGTCGAGGACCGGAATGAAGTGGTGGCACTGGGTCCGGACCACCGCATCGCGAAACGCTTCCGGCTGGCCGGATCCCAACCCACCGGAATCGCCATCGATCCCAAGTTCCGCAGGCTATTCGTGGCGGTGCGGTATGCGGTTCTGGTGCTGGATGCCGGCAGCGGGTCGGAACTGGCGCGCATCCCAGCCGCGGCGGGTATCGACCGCTTGTGGTTTGACGAGAGCAACGGCAGCCTCTACGCAGCCGCCAGCGATGGTTCGGTGAACATGATCCGCACCCAGGGCGAGCAGTTCATAAGTGAACACGAGCTGCAGACCCAGGTGCGCGGCCACAGCCTGGCGTTCGACGCGACCAAGAAGATGGTTTACATGCCCGGGGGACGCGAGGGCCGCAGCAAGCTGGTGATCCTCAAGCGGGTGGAGAACGGTGCGGCAGCGAACCCCAACCTCCCACAGGTGGCCACTGCAGAGCGCTAGCGGTGATTCTAATTAGGCTGCTTTCGGCGTTTCAGATTGGTGCTCTTCTTCGGCATCCTCAGCCTGGCCTGGCCGCAGAAGCCAGTCCGCAAGCTCCATAAGCCTGTCGATCCAGGCCCGCTCCGAGGTTTCCTCGGGATCAGACGGGGCGGCATTCCTGCGCAGGCGGAACATGCGGATTTCCTAAATGAGGCCGAAACTCGCAGTTAGGAAAAAGATACAAGTTAGATGTCTTAGATAAGGGTACATGCTGGGGGGTTGGCCCCGTGCTGCAGCCGAAAGAGGCGTGTGCATCCCCAACGTAAGGGGTGGCTCACGTCGGCCAATGAGGCGAGCGCCGACCTGCGTGATACAAAGTCGGCATGAGACCAGAACGGCCCCCGGCGGTGGTGGCGCAAGCTCCCTGTCGAGTTGACCTGGCCGGCGGGACGGTGGACATCTGGCCGCTCTATCTGTTCCATCCCGGAGCGGTGACCGTCAACTTCGCCATCAACGTACTAACGCGCTGCCACGTGCGGCCGCTTCCCGGCAAACGGATTCAGCTGAAATCCCGCGACACTGGCGTTCAGGACCTCTTTGCCAGCTTTGACGAACTTTGCGCGGCGAAAAACTTCTCGCACTCCCTGGCGGTGCACCTCGTGCGCTTCTTCGCACCCGATGGCGGACTGGAAATGGAGACCAACTCGGAGTCGCCCGCCGGTGCGGGCATATCCGGTTCCTCGGCGCTGATGATTGCCACGACCGCGGCCTTGGCGCAATTCACGGGACGGAAACTTTCCCGGGAGCAGATGCGGGTAATTGCGCAGAACGTGGAAGCCCAGCTCATCCGCGTGCCTACCGGTTGCCAGGACTACTATCCCGCGCTCTACGGCGGAGTCAACGCCATCCACTTGGAGCCCGACGGCGTTCACAGGGAGGCCATCCCGGTCGCGCCGGAACAGATTGATGAGCGCTTTCTGCTGGTGTACACGGGAGCGCCACGGCAGTCGGGTATCAACAACTGGGAGGTATTTCAGGCGCACCTCAATGGAGATCGGCGGGTGTGGCGCAATTTTGAACGCATCGTTCAAATAGCGCGGGCCATGCATGACGCTTTGGCGACGGCCGACTGGAGAGAGTCGGCGCGTCTGCTGCGCGAGGAATGGAAGCTGCGCAAGAGCAACTCTCCCGCGATCACGACGCCGATGATCGAGCAGCTCGTCGCGGTGGCGACCAAGCACGGCGCGTTGGCTGCGAAAGCCTGCGGCGCCGGTGGCGGAGGATGCGTGGTGTTTCAAGTGGAGAAGGGAACGAAGTCGAGTGTGGCCAAGGCGTTGCGCAAGGCAGGCGGTAGGGTGCTGCCCTGCAAAGTTGCGCGCGACGGGCTCATGCTGACCGCGGCAAAGCCCAAGGTGAAAGGCTGATCCCGGGCACAGAGTTCTCGCAAGGGTCGGGGAGTGACCCACATAGTGGCAGTCGATAACGATCACGGCTACTTCAGCCCAGTCGAAGGCGGCCGGGCTACACGAGGCCAGAGTGAAGGCTAGTCAGATTCTCATTGCTCAGGATGGGCGGCTGCGGGCGATCTGGCGCTTTCTGCTATCGGTGGTCATCTTCGGCTTCTCGCGGATGGTCGCCATCATGGCTGCTTCTCTGGCCCCCGGGTCGCAAGCTGCACAGCTCACGTTCTTCTACACTGCACATACGCTGGCGCTGCTGGGCGGATTCGCCCTGTTGCTCTACCTGCTGGATCGCGTGCGCAGTTCGCCGTTGGAAGCCATGGGTCTGGGGCTGAAGAGCTGGGCGATTCGAGACAGCATCATAGGCGCGATTTTTGGCGCCGGCATGGTCGCGCTGGCGGTGGCCGTCATCGGCGCGTGGGGTGATGTCAGCTTCAGCGCGCAGCTTCGGCCGGGAGATACCGGCCGACTCGCATTGCTGCTTTGGGTGCTGGCGATGGCAGCCATGGTCGAGGAACTCGTCTTTCGCGGATACCCATTCCAGCGGCTGCTCGAATCGGTGGGGGCGCTAGGCGCGATCGTCATCCTTTCGGCGCTATTCGGATTGGCGCACTGGAACAATCCCAATGCCAACATCTGGGGAGTTTTGAACACCATTCTGGTGGGCGTAATGTTTGCGCTGGCGTACCTGCGGACGCGCTCGCTGTGGCTGCCCTGGGGAATGCACTTTGGCTGGAACGCCATGCTGGGACTGGCGCTCGGGTTACCGGTCAGCGGTTCGACCGCCTTCGCGGTTGCTGTGCGTGGAACGGCAAGCGGACCGGAGTGGTTGACGGGTGGTACTTACGGCATTGAGGCCGGGGCCAGCGGCACCTTGGCCATACTCGTCGGCATGCTGCTGCTGGTGAAGTTTGTGCGGCCGCGTCCCGCGGCCGCAGTGCAGTTAGCCCAGGACGCGCCCCCGATTTCCATAGAGGAAGAGCCCACGGAGGCATCGCCGCCGGCATCCAAGTAGGACGAGAGCGCGGCGGCAGTTGCAAAAGTCCGCCGATAGGGCAATCATAGGCCCAGCAATCCCACCCACCGTGCCCCGGCTGCCCACATTCGCGATTTTCATCCTCGCCGTTTCGCTCTCCGGGATTGACGCGCTTGGCGGTGACAGCAAAGCCGCCGTGCCCTTCAAGCGGCAACGCATATCCGATCAGGGACGCTTTGAGTTGATCCGCAGCTTGAACGCGGAACTGGCCTACGTGCGCAAACCGTTTCCCATGGGGCCGAAGGGCCTGACGCTGAAACCCGACGGCAGCATCACGCCGGCCGGCGAGGAACTGGAAACGGCTATGGCGATGTGGGGACCTTCGGCGCGTCCCCCCGAAAGGGTGCGGATCACTGATGTGGTGCTCAAAGGGAACAAAGTACTCCTGGAGATCAACGGCGGGCCGAAGAAAAAGAAGAAATGGTGGCAGCGCATCCAGCTGTCAGGACCAGCAGGCGTCAGCGTGACAGGTCCGCAGCGACCGGAAAACCCGCGTGGCTCGGTATTGACGGTCGAGTTCGAGGACTACATTCCCGAGATGGCGCCTAACGAGCTGAAGGCGATTCTGGCTCCGGTCTTCGACTTCAGTTCGGTATCGCCGGTGCAGGCCTACCTGGAGACCATTCCGCCCAAGGCCAAAGAAGCCATCAAGAACCACCAGGTCCTGGTGGGAATGAACCGGGAAATGGTGACCTATGCCAAAGGCCGCCCGCCGCGCAAGCATCGGGAGAAGGACGACACCGGGGCTGAATACGAAGAGTGGATCTATGGCGAGCCGCCGCAGCAGGTGGAGTTTGTGCGTTTTGTCGGGGATGAGGTCGTGCGCCTGACCATTATGAAAGTGGACGGCGAGAAGCTGGTGCGCTCGGAAAAGGAGATCGACCTTGAGACGGCGGTAGCGAAAAAGCAGGAGGGGCCAGGCAACCGTCCGGCGAGTGCGCCGACGCTTAGGCGAGCCGGCGAGGAGCCGCCGGAAAGTCAGAACACGATTCGGGTGCCCAGAGGGGCCCGCGACCCCGATACCCACGACCCCACCATGGGGCCTCCACCGGGGCCTCCACCGCAGCAGCCACAACCTTTGCCACCGCCCACCGATCCAGGCCGGTGAGTCTTCACGAAATCTGCACTCTAACCGCTGACACTTGCGGGTTGGAGAGTTGGCTCGTAGGCGGCCCGGCTTTTACACTTGATATGTGAAGATTGCCCTCGGGCAGATCAACCCCACCGTTGGGGACTTCGAGAACAACGCTGCCAGAATTGTTGATTACTCACAGCGTGCGCTGGCGGCGGGAGCGGGGCTGGTCATTTTTCCCGAACTCGCCATCTGCGGGTATCCGCCGCACGACCTGGTGGAAAAACCATCCTTCGTCGCCGCCAACCAGACCACTGCCGAAAAGATCGCGGAACGGACACGCGGCATCGCCGTCATATGTGGGCTGGTGACACCAGCCAAGGCTGAAACCGGCAAGTCGGTGAGGAATTCTGCGGCGCTGCTGCGCGACGGAAAGATCGATTTCATCCAGTCGAAGATGCTGCTGCCTACCTACGACGTCTTCGACGAGGCGCGGCACTTCGCACCCGCAAGAAAACAGGAGCTGCTGCCATTTTGCGGGCGACAGGTGGCGTTGACCATCTGTGAGGATGCCTGGAACGACAAGCACTTCTGGCACAAGCGGCTCTACACCGTCGATCCCGTGGAAGAGCTGATGCGCGCCGGCGGCAACTTCCTGGTGAACATCTCCGCTTCTCCCTTCTACATTGGCAAACGTGAACTGCGGCTGAAGATGCTGCAAGCCATCGCCCGCGAGTACAAGGTGCCGGTGATCATGGTCAATCAGGTGGGCGGCAACGACAGCTTGATCTTTGATGGCTCCAGCTTTGCCCTCGCTCCCGACGGCAGCGTGGCAGCGCAAGCCAGTTCGTTTGAGGAAGACCTGGTCTTCTTCGATCCCGATGCGCTGACCGGTGAGGTGCACCCGCAGGTGGAAGGCATCGAGGCCAGTGCTTACGCGGCCCTGGTGCTGGGCACGCGCGATTACGTGCGCAAGTGCGGCTTCCAGCGGGTGATCATCGGGCTGAGCGGCGGGATTGACTCCGCGCTGACGGCTTGCATCGCGGTAGATGCACTGGGCGCCGACCAGGTGCTGGGCGTCAGCATGCCCGGCCCCTACTCCTCGCGCGCCAGCATCGACGACGCCCGTGCGCTTGCTACGGCGCTTGGCATCCGCTTGGAACTTATTCGCATTACGGAAATCTTCGACCTCTTCCGCAAGACGCTGAAACCGGTATTTGCGGGCAAGGAAGAGGACGCTACCGAAGAGAATATTCAGTCACGCATCCGCGGCACCATTTTGATGGCCCTCTCCAATAAGTTCTGCTCGCTAGTGCTGAGCACGGGGAACAAGTCAGAACTAGGAGTAGGGTACTGCACCCTTTATGGGGACATGGTGGGTGGGCTGGCGGTCATCTCTGACGTGCCCAAAACCATGGTCTACCGGCTGTCGCACTACGCGAACTCGCGCCGGCCAGTGATTCCCAGGTCCACGCTGGAGAAGGCGCCCTCGGCAGAGCTGCGACCGAATCAGCTGGACAGTGACGCTCTGCCGCCGTACGAGATCCTCGACACTATTCTCGAAGACTACGTCGAGGATTGCAAAACGCCGGAGCAGATCGCAACCGAGCGTGGCTATGACCTGGCGCTAGTGAAAAATGTGATTCGCATGGTTGAGCGCAGCGAGTACAAGCGCCAGCAGGCAGCGCCCGGACTGAAGATTAGCGAAAAGGCGTTCGGGCTTGGCCGGCGTTTCCCCATCGCACAAAAATCCGAAGTCTAGACCGGCGCGGGCTAGCCTGGAAGAACCGCTTCGCGGAGGCGGTGGGCAGCGGTTTCTGAAGTCACCGGGGTGAAGTAGACCTCTTTAAACGTGTAGGACTTGGCCTTCCTGGCCAAGATGGGCAGGATCTCGATGTGCCAATGGTAGTCGTCTTCGATGGTCTTCCAGTAGTCGAGGACCTCGGAGCGGTGCATAGTGTTAGGCGAAGTGTGAAGCACGAGGTGGAAGTCCTCGGTGATGGTATGGATGCGCTGCAAGGTGCGCCGGAGCAGGGCGGCGAGGTCGCGGAAGGCGCCCGGACGCAAGGCACTGCGCTCGAAGGATGCCTCGTGCGTCCGCGGCTGTATCCAAGTCTCATAAGGAACGCGCGGCGCGTAAGGGCATAGCGCGGCGTAGTCGCCCCGGGTCTCGACCATGCGCAGACCGGTCTGTTCCTCCTGGGCAAGGATGTCGCAGAAGACGCAGCGCTCTTTCTGGGCAAAGTACTCCTTGCCGGCGCGCAGTTCGTAGAGCACACGGCGAGGGACAAAGGTGGTGGCCACGAGCTGCGAGGTGGGATGGTCGAACTCCTGTCCGGCAACCACGCCGTGGTCCTTGGAGACGGTCACGTATTTGAAGCGGCGGTCGCGCTTGAGGTCTTGGATGCGCTGAGCGGTGAGCAACAGGAACTGCTCAATTTCCGATTCGCTGGCGTTCCACAGGTGACGATCGTGGCGCGGGTTCTCCACCAGGACTTCGTGGGCGCCGACGCTGCGCATCTTGTCGTACAGGCCATCGCCGCGCCGTTGCGGGTCGCCTTCGATGTGGTAGAGGGCGCGAGGGTGCACCACGGCGCGCGCCGACCATGGTCCGCCATCCACTGATGGCATGGAGGAAATCACCTGCGCCTGCTTGGCAGAGTCAGGGCAGTAAGGACAGGGCCCCTGGCTCGAGGGCTCTAACTCTGAGTCGTCCCCGGTTATGACCCAGGAGCGGGTGATCGGATCCTTGCGCAGCTCCATAGAACGCTAGCCAGTTGCCCCAGCGACCGGCGGTTGCTAATCGGAAACACTAGGAAAACACGCAGGCGCAGCGGCGTCAACTGCAACCATGCGGCCCCCAGTGCGCTGTGGAAATGTGGGCGGCAGCGGGGCAAGGGCAGTTTTGCCGCAGTGCTATAATCCGGGCAAAATCCATTTCATGAACGAGTCGTCGACCCCGCTGATGCGGCAGTATGCCGCAATCAAAAAAGAACACCCCAACACGCTTCTTTTTTTCCGGCTTGGTGATTTCTACGAACTGTTCTTCGAGGATGCCATCATCGCGTCCCGCGAACTGCAGATTCAGTTGACCTCGCGCAACAAGGAAAAAGGCGTGGCCGTGCCCATGTGCGGCGTGCCTTACCACTCGGCCGAAAGCTACGTAGCCAAGCTCATCCGCAAGGGCTTCAAGGTCGCCATCTGCGACCAGATGGAAGAACCCAAAAAAACCACGAAGCTGGTGCGACGCGAGGTCACGCGCGTGCTCACGCCGGGTACGGCTGCGGACTCCCTGCTGGGGTCGGAAGAAAACAATTTTCTGGCGGCGCTGGCGCAGGTGGGCGAATGCGCCGGTTTTGCCGCCCTCGACCTTTCTACGGGGGAGTTTCGCGCCACCGAATTCCGCGGTCCCGACGCGCAGCAGCGCATCTGGGAGGAACTCCAGCAACTGCGGCCCCGGGAGGTGCTGTACGCTTCCTCAGCGCCGTTGTTTGACCGACAGCGGCAGGCGGAGAGCGCGGGGGAGACGGTTACGGAGACCCCGCTGGACGACTGGGTATTTGCGCCCGATTATGCCCTTCCGCTAGTCGAAAACCATTTTGGCGTCTTGTCGCTGGAAGGATTCGGGCTGGCGGGAAAGGCAGCAGCA